>JBDRLK010000630.1:0-4643 GCA_043813155.1 Pseudomonadota bacterium
GGCAGGAAAAGGTGCAGTCATTGTCGCATCCGTCACCCTCGGTCATGTTGACGTCCTCGCATTCCTCGTCCTCGACCCCGTCTACGAACCCGTCGCCGCAGGTGCTCTCCTGGCAGGTTTGATCGATGCAGATGCGCCTGGGGTCATCCGCGCACTGGGTCCCTTCCCCGGGCGCGCTGCGGCTGCCGCACTCGTGCGCCTCCATGTCGCAGAACTCCTCGCCGTTGCATGGGTTGCCGTCGTCCGCGCAGTCCCCGGGTTCGTCGCACTGCCAGTTGCAGGTCGCGGAGCACGTGCCCTCGCCGGGCGGCTCGCAGGACTCGCCGCCCCCCGTGTCCACGAACCCGTCGCCGCACTCCGATTCCCCGCACCCCCCGTCCAGGCATATGCTCCTCGGGTCGTCGCGGCAGACGAACCCGTCGTCCTTGGGCTCTCCGGCCTCGCACACGTGATCGACCATGTTGCAGGTCTCCTCGCCGTTGCAGATGTCCTCGTCGCGGCACTCTCCGTTGTCGTGGCAGGTCCAGGTGCAGTCGCTGTCGCACCCGTCGCCGTCCACGCCGTTGCCGTCGTCGCACTCCTCGCCGTCATCGACTCCGCCGTCGCCGCAGAAAGGCCCCGTCGTCTCCTCCCCGTCCTGCGCGTCCGCGATGTCCGCGCCATCCGAGCCGTCTGCCCCGTCCCCGGCGTCATCCCCGTCCCCGGCGTCCGCCCCGTCCCAGGCGTCATCCCCGTCCCCGGCGCCATCCCCGTCCTCGCCTCCGATGTCGACCACGATCTCGTCCGACGCCAGGTCGGACGCGTCGTCCCCGTCCTCCGGCCCGGTCTGGAACTCCGTGGAGCAGGCCATCATTAAAACCGGCACGGCAAAAAGCATGCAGCGTTCCATGGTCATGATTCTTCTCCTATGCAAATATTTTAATAGATTTCACCAAATCGGTTTCACACGGCTTCAATATTGTTTCTCTTATAATCCGAGAAGAGGTATTTTGCAATTCGGGAAACGATATTGTCCTGCAAGCCGCGAAAGGCGCAAGGGCCGGTATCGACAGGCGCGCAAGGGGCGCTCATGACCGGAAGGGTGCGGCAAAAGCGCTGTGGAAATTCCTCACTTTTCATCCCGGAATTTTTAAATCCATATTGCTAATTTTGTCCGGTAAGTATATGAAGTCGGGATAACTCAATGAGGAGAACAAACATGCAAAACATGAAAACGTGCTGTATTGCGATCGCTGTGGTTTTCGGGCTCGCGGGATGCCCGAAAAAAGAGGGAAAGACGTCAGAGCCCGTCGAGCCCGTGGCCCCGCTCCCGGAGGAGCCGGCCGAGCCGGCCGAGCCGGCCGAGCCCGAGGAGCCGGCGCTGCCGGAAGTCACGGCTCTCGAGGACTCGCGCGACCCCGCGTGGGGAGGGAAGCTGGGAGGGCTTGACAACCTCAAGTGGATTGTCGTCACAAAGTCCGGCGGCGGGGGAGAGGGAACGGCGGCGGCGTCGATCTTCGTTCTCGTGAACGGGGACGGGGGGATGAAGTGGATCCTTGCGACCTCGCACGGGGAGTTCACCGTGGGAGAGAACGGCCTTCTCCTGACGGACGAGGAAGGGGAGAAGGGCTTCGCCGGGTACACGGCCGTGCCCGTGGAATCGAACCCGGACATTGCCAGGGTCGTGGAGAAAACCCCGGTCCCGAAGAAGGAGCCCAAGGAGGCGGAGGGGCTGCTCGGCATCGACATTTCCTACGAAGGTTCCCACGTCAAGGCCGCGATGGCCGGGTCCTTCGAGCCCCCGGCGGCAACGGCGAAGAAGCCGGCCAAGATCAAGGCCGGCGGCAGCAAGAACCTGGGCGCGATGGCCGAGCGCCTCATCGGCCTCTGGAGGGCCGCGCAGGAATCGGGCGGCGAGGACGAGGGCGAGGAGGACGAGGAGTAACCTCGGCCCGGCCGGCTGCGACCCACGCATGCCCTCCTGTTGTTTTTAAGGCCCGTTCACAGATTTCCCTGCAGGCCAGGCGATAGATGCGCTGTCATCATCTCGTCCTCGCCGAGTTGAAGGTTCTGCAAGAAGAGGATGGCAGCGAGCCGGTAGACGAATCGGTTCCGGCGATTGCTCATCTTCATGGCCGTGGCTCCTGTGCGTCATCCATGCCGAGAAGTCTTCTCGCCGAGGGATTTTTTGATCTTCAGCAGTTCGAACCACACGACGCAGAGCGGCCCGGCCGCAAGGGCGATCAAAAGGTCGCCGGCGTGCAGCGGCGCGAAGTGGAACAGCCGCTGAACCGCGGGTACAAACAAGACCAGAGCCAGAAACAACGCGCTACCTGCCAGCACAAACCGCAGGGCGGGGTTGGGCACGCGCAGCATTTTGACGAGCGAGCGTGTCCATGAGCGGTTGACGAGGATGGTGACCAGAAAGGCGACCACCAGGGTCGCAAAGGTTAACGCCCGCGCTGCTTCCGGGCTGTGGCTGGCCCTGGCGAGGAGGAACACAGCGACACAAACGGCCAGTATGCTCAACCCCTGCAGCACGGCGACGGTGATGGTGACGCCGGAAAATAGCCGCTCCTTGGGATTGCGGGGTGGGCGCCACATCACGTCGGCTTCGGCCTCTTCGGCCTCAAAGACCAGGGAACACGACGGGTCAATGATCAGTTCGAGGAACACGATGTGGACGGGGAGCAGCAAGAGCGGCCAATCCGCAAAGAATACCGGCAGCATCGAGAGCCCGGCGATCGGGACATGGACCGCGAGGATGAAGATGATGGCCTTTTTGATGTTATCGAAGATGCGCCTGCCAAGGCGAATGGCGGCGACGATGGATGAAAAGTCGTCATCGAGCAGCACGAGAGAGGCCGCCTCGCGGGCCACGTCCGTGCCGCGGCCGCCCAAAGCGATGCCGATGTGCGCCGCCTTGAGGGCCGGGGCGTCGTTCACTCCGTCTCCGGTCATGGCCACGATCTCATCGTTGGCCTTGAGCGCTTGCACGATTCGCAGCTTTTGCTCGGGGACTACGCGGGCGAAGATCTGCACATCGTTGATGCGCTCGGCGAGCTCATCATCCGAAAGGGCCTGCAGTTCGGGGCCCGTGATCACGGCGCTTCGGCCAGTGATGCCGGCCTGGCGGGCGATGCTCCGTGCGGTGCCGGGGTAATCGCCGGTGATCATCAGCACCCGCACGCCGGCTGCCTGGCACTCGGCGACAGCAGTGGGGACCGCGGGGCGAAGCGGATCCTCGAGCCCAAGCAGCCCGACAAACTCGAGAGCGAGGTCGTGATGAATGTCGGGGAGCGTGTCGATTGTCGCCTGGCCTCGCGCAACCCCAAGGACCCGCAGCCCCTGGGACGCCAGATCCGCGACCTCTCGGTCGAGCGAGACTCTTCGCTTCTTTGACAGGCGACAAAGCTCGGCTATGGCCTCCGGGGCGCCTTTGGCCGCAATAACCACGTCACGGGTGTCAGGCGATGCCCAGCCGTTGCTCATGGCCAGCAGGTCGGGTGACAGAGGGTACTCCTTTTCAAGGGTCCGATGCGAAGCCGGTGCATGGCCAAGGAGTTGACCGCCCGCCGCGTGCAGCGCCCGTTCCATCGGGTCGAATGGATCCGGCTTGCTCGCCAGGATCGCCGTCTCGAGCAGGCCGCGCAGAACTTCCGGAAGCTCGCCCTCGAACCCGGCAAGGTTTGCCGTCCTGTCTCCGGCAGCGAGCATGCGCAAGGTCATCTGGTTCAGCGTCAGTGTGCCGGTCTTGTCCACGCACAGCACCGTGGCTGCCCCGAGCGTCTCGACAGCGGGCATGCGTCGGGTAAGCACGTTGCTGCGCGAGATCCGCCAGGCCCCCAGCGCCAGGAAGACCGTCAAAACCACCGGGAACTCCTCAGGCAGGGTGGCCATGGCCATTGCAATGCCGGCGAGCAGCCCCTGCTTCCAGACCTCGGCGCCCCCGCCACGGGTCATGGCGTAGACAACGATCGCCAGAACACAGGCCACCAGACCGACCAGAGCAAAGGTCTTTACCAGCCGTCCGGTCTCCTTCTGGAGCGGAGTCGGCTCGGGCTCGATCTGCTGCAAAGCTTTGCCGATCTTCCCGAGCTCGGTCTGCAGGCCCGTGCTGATCACCTCGGCCACGCCCTGGCCGGCAGTGACGAGGGTGCCCGAAAACAAGGATGACAGGTCGTCGCCTCCAGGTGGATCCAGTACCTTGTCCGTAGCCGAAGGGTTCTTGCGGACCGGTGCGGCCTCGCCGGTAAGCAGCGACTCGTCGACGGAAAGGTTGATTGATCGCCTGAGTATAGCGTCAGCCGGCACGCGATCCCCTTCGGCCAGAACGAGGACATCTCCACGGACCACTTCCCGTCCTGGAATACGTCTGGTCGCACCTCCCCGAACGACCAGGGCACGTGGGCTCGAAAGGTCCCTAAGTACAGCGCCCCGCAAGTTAGGGACCAGCCTTGTAGCGAGGCCGCGGATGTGGAGCCGGATCGCGAGCGCGCCCGCAGCGCCCGATGGAGGCGTACCAGGGCTACATCGACGAGGGCGCGAGGACGAAAGCCGCGAGGCGGCCCACAGGCGCGGCCGCAGTAGAGTGGTGGTCCCTGATTTGCGGGGCGCTGTACTAAGCATGGGTAGGGGCGGCTTTAGCCGCCCGTGGTGCTGCG
>JBDRLK010000631.1:0-13392 GCA_043813155.1 Pseudomonadota bacterium
CCCGCCCCGTAGTGCGGGGCTTTATGCCCCGCCCCGTAGTGCGGGGCTTTATGCCCCGCGAAAGGAGATGCCCCCATGAACCCGACAATCACAACCCTTCTTACAAACCTCGAACTCGGGGACGTGCAGCAGCACAAGAACCTGGCCGTCTTCCCTGTCTTCACCATGGCCAAGCCAGGCCCTGACTACATCACGCTGAAGCAGGCTCTCGAGACGGACACGATCCTGATCAGCGAAAAGGGCGAGGGAGGGTTCGTGCCCGAGCTCAGGGCCGAGAACACGGGCAACGCAGCCGTGCTCATCCTCGACGGAGAGGAGCTCGTGGGCGCCAAGCAGAACCGCATCCTGAACACCACGATCCTGATCAGGGCAAAGACCGCGGTCACGATCCCCGTCTCCTGCGTGGAGCAGGGCCGCTGGGCCAGGGTCTCCGACAATTTCCGCGAGTCGGAAGCCGTGGCGCCTTCCAGGCTCAGGTACGCCAAGATAGCCGCTGTCTCGGAAAACCTTCGCTCGCGCCGCTCCTACGCGGCCGACCAGGGCCAGGTGTGGTCCGAGGTCCGCCGCTACCAGGAAAGGGCGCAGGTGCAGTCGCGCACGGGCGCGATGAAGGATGTTTTCGACAGCCGCAGGGCGGGGATTGAAATGTACATGGCGAAATTCAAGCACATCGAGGGGCAGCGCGGCATCGTGGTCGTGATAGGCGGCGAGGTGGTCGGCCTCGAGCTCCTGTCCCGCTCGCCCGCGTTCGAAAAGATTTTCCCGAAACTGATCCGAAGCTATGCCATGGACGCACTGCTGGAAAAATCAGGCAAGAGAAGCAAGCCGTCCCCGGACACTGCGCATGATTTCATCAACCAGGCCCGCTCGAGCAGCGAGCAGAAGTTCAGGTCGATCGGCGCGGGCTGGGACCACCGCTTCGAGGGGCCCGGCATCGTGGGATCGACCCTTGTTTACCGCAAGACAGCCGTCCACGCCGCGTTTTTCAGGAAGCCGATTGCAGCAGACGACGACCGCGGCCTTGCAAGCTACAGCAAGAGGGCAGGGTTCAGGGAGCAGCGAAATGAATAAAGAAGACTATACGATCGAAGATTTAAGGGCCGTGAAGGCAACCACGGATGCGATCGACCTGCTGCGCGACTTCGACCCGCCTGACTCGCCAAAGGAGCGGGCCAAAATCAAGCGCAAAGTAGTCCGCAAGATCGCGGCCATGCTCGGCGAGACGCACGCCGACACGCTGGAAAACTACATCCACCTCGCGACCTGGTTGATGCTCGATCAGCGCCACGCGAAAACCGGCCCCCGCTCCGAAAAACAAAAGAATAAGTTCGCAGTCGCCTTTCTCAACAGGGTCACTGAAACGGACTAAAAACGTGATAAAAAACAGGCATGGTTCAATAATAGCCGGTTCAGAGTAACACTGAAATGTAGTGCGGCCCACTCGCACCCCACGGAAGCCCTTTCGAATTGATCAATTCCTTGCTTCCGCGGGGACCCCGCCTCTTGGCCGCCAAGGCGGGGTTGTCGCCCTCGCTTCGCTCGGGCGACCCGCTTAATAAGGTGTTGCGGTTTAAGCCCCGCACTCCAAGCAATTTGACGTGTTACCTTGATTTGAACCATCCCAAAAAACAGATAGAACAAGGAGGAGACGTCTTGGAGTGCGCTGTACTAAGGCATTTTGGGAAGAATAGCTCGCAGCTCTTTACGGACCCGGCGGGCAATGACAACGGCTTTCCTCGTTTCTGCCATGGAGATATCATCATATATCCCGGGATACCGCGCAACCGTGGCATAGTCCGTCATCCGTTCCTGTTCTTCCGGGGACAAGCTGACCGTAATACTGGACGGCATGAGCACGAGGAGCTCGCCGATGTTGTGTGTCTTCGGAAACTCGGTCCCCTTGGAGATGAGGAACGCTTTCAGGTATTTTTCTATGCACTGCTGCGCGTGAAAGCAGACCGTATCCGTCGGGCATTTTTTTCCAAGCTTCAAAGCATGGACGGCCAATACGAGATCATTTTCCGCTTTCTTTACCCAAACCCCGGCTACGGCGAGTGTTTCATCAGCTCCTGGCATACAGCACCTTGCCTTCCTTGACTGCGGGCATGACGATCGTACCTGCGATACTTCGGTGCTTCTCGAACTCCTCGGGCGTGACCACGATGATGTCCTTGGAGATACGAATATCATGCAGCGCAAGCCGAACCTCAACCTGCTTCTCCCGCTTTGAGCCCGCAACCCGCATGACGATCAGAAGGTCCACGTCGCTTTCCGGTCCGGCTGTTCCACGGGCATGGGAGCCGAAGAGGATGACCTTGTCCGGCTTGAAAAGATCGACAATGCGGCGCACCATTTCGTTGATCTTTCCCTGTTTTGATTCCGGATTTTTCATGGAGCATTATCACTATAGCCCACATCGAGCTGTCTTTCAAGGTCGACCAGACCCGCTTTTTCCCGATTCCTCTTCAATTCAGCCATGTGGTGTCCGAAAACCGGAAAGGAGATGGCCGTCAAGAAACGACGCCGCCGTGCGGCGGCCCCGCGGCGGACTCGCCGCCGGTCATGGCACGTGGAAGGCGAAGGCGCTCTGCCTTCGCCGGATCGCGAAATCATTGATTTCGCAATCTGATTCAAGGGATCAATGATGAATTCGTACTGGGCGTGGTACATATTATGTCCTGGCGAAAATGGGGACAAAAAGGGGACAAAGGAGACATCGATTGATCCCTAAAATTCAAGTATTGTACAAAAACCTGGAATGCATACAATAGACAGCAGCCGAATGCGGGAGTCATTTTGAAACGACGGCTGACCATACATATTGGCAACAAGCTCGAGACCCTGGCCGCCGCGCTCGCGCAAACCCTCGACACTCCCCTTCCATCGCCACTGGACAGTGAGATCGTCGTTGTTCAGAGCAAGGGCATGGAACGCTGGCTGTCCATGGAGCTTGCCCGCTTTCACGGCGTGTGCGCCAACGTGACCTTCCCCTTTCCAAAGACCATCGTGAACCAGCTCTTTGACGCGCTCATTCCCGGCCTGCCCGAGCAGTCGCCCTACGAGCCCGAGATCATGACGTGGAAGATCATGAAGCTGCTTCCCGGCCTTGTCGGGGAAAAAGGGTTCGAGAGCCTCGGTAACTATCTCGGCCCCGGCGGGGACATGCTCAGGCTCTACCAGCTCTCCGACAAGATCGCCAACGTCTTCGACCAGTACCTGGTCTACAGGCCCGGGATGCTCCTGGAGTGGGAGCGAGGCAAAGGAAAAGGCGGGGAATGGCAGGCGGCGCTCTGGCGAAAGCTTGTCAGCGACTGCGGGGCACCGCACAGCGCGCGGCTCAAGGACGAGTTTCTCGCCGCGCTGAAAAAAGCCGCCGAGCCGCCGCCGGATTTTCCAACGCGGCTTTCCGTGTTCGGCATATCGTCCCTGCCCCCGTTTCACATGGAGGTGCTGGCCGCGATCGCCGGATTCTGCGAGGTCAACCTCTTTCTCATGAGCCCCGTTCGCCGCTCCTGGTCCGTCAAGGCAAACAGCCTCGTCGGGTCCATGGGCACTCTGGGCAGGGAGTTTTTCGAGCAGGTCGGCAGCTTCAAGGCCGCCGTCAACGAAAAATTCGAAGAGCCCGCGGGCGACGGCATCGACAGCATGCTGCGTCTCGTCCAGTCCGATATTTTCAACAACCGCGAGCGGGGCGGGGGGGCCCCAGCCCCATCCGCCGCCACCGCGGCCGTCGCCGCCGCCGTGGCCTCGCAGCAGAAAACAACAATCCGCAAAAACGACGGCTCGATCCAGGTCCACTCGTGCTACAGCCCTATGAGGGAAATCGAGGTGCTCCACGACAACCTCCTGGCCATGTTCGACGAGGACAAAAACCTCGAGCCCGGGGACGTGGTGGTCATGACGCCCGAGATCGAGACCTACGCGCCCTTCATCCAGGCCGTGTTCGACAACCCGGAAGACGAGAGCACACGCATCCGCTTCAGCATAGCCGACCGAAGCGCCGCAAAGGAAAGCCCGCTCATCGACGCGCTCCTGGACATCATCAGCCTCCACCAGAGCAGGCTCGGGGCCGGCCGCGTGGTGTCGATCCTCGAATCGCGGGCAGTGCAGCAGAAGTTCGGGCTGCAGGACGATGACGTGGACCTCATCCGCCGATGGATCGTGAGCACGGCCATTCGCTGGGGCAAGGACGCGGAAGGCCGCAGGAAGCTCGGCCTTCCCCCTACCCCGGAAAACACGTGGATGGCGGGGCTGGACAGGCTGCTTCTGGGCTACGCGCTTCCCGGCAAGGGCAGCCGCATGTTCGAAGGCATCCTTCCCTACGACGACATCGAGGGCGGGGACGCCCTGGTTCTTGGCAACTTCATGGAGTTCGCGCAAAAGCTTTTTGCGGCCGTAGACGATTTCGGCAAGACCCGCACGCTGGGCCAATGGTCGGAGCTTCTCGCCCAAACCCTCGAGTCGTTCTTCGAGCCGGACGAGGACAGCGAGCGGGAGGTGCGGCTCGTTCGCCGCACAATCGCCAGGCTGGCGGACATCCAGGACCGGTCGGGGTTCGGTGAAAAGGTGGGCATCGACGCCATCTCCTCCTACCTGGGCAGCGCGCTCCAGCGCGCGCAGTTCGGCATGGGCTTTCTGACCGGCGGCGTGACGTTCTGCGCCATGCTGCCCATGCGAAGCATTCCCTTCAAGGTCGTCTGCCTCGTGGGCATGAACGATGCCTTCTACCCGCGAAGGCCAAAAGCCCTGGGCTTCGACCTCATGGCCCGCGATCCGAAGCCCTGCGACAGGTCGCCGCGCGACGATGACCGCTACCTCTTTCTCGAGGCCCTCCTCTCGGCCCGCCGGAAGCTCTACATCAGCTACACGGGCCGCAGCATCCGGGACAACACCGCCATCCCGCCTTCCGTGGTCGTGAGCGAGCTTCTCGACTACCTGCGCCAGGCGTTCGAGCTCGAGCCGGACGGGAAAGGCCCGCAAAAGGAAAAAAGCGCGGCCGGCCAAATCGTGACCCTGCACAGGCTCCAGGCCTTCAGCCAGGGTTACTTCAACAATGAGACAGGCCTCTTCAGCTATTCCAGGGACAACTGCGACGCGGCCCGCCGCGCCATGGCAAAGCGCGCCGGCCCGGAAACGTTCATTCGGGCCGGGGCCGGGCTCCCGCCGATAGGCGAGGAGTGGAAGACGCTTGACGTGGGCCGGCTGGGCGAGTTCCTGGTCAACCCGTCAAGATACCTCCTGCAGGGCAGGCTCGGCATCCGTCTCGACGAGGGAGAGGCGGAGCTTGACGAGAGAGAGCCCTTCGACGTGGCCGGGCTGGAAAAATATGTTCTCGACAAGGACCTCGTGGAAAAGAGGCTTGCCGGCCAGGACATGGAGGAGTTTATGGCCGTGGTCAGGGCCTCGGGCCGGCTCCCGCACGGCAACATGGGCAGGTGCATGTACGAGCGGCTCGTGAACGGCGTGGACGCTTTCATCGAGCAGCTGTGGCCCTTCATCCAGGATGCCCTTCTCGATCCCGTGAACCTGGACCTCCGGGTCGCGGATTTCAGGCTGACGGGAAGGATCGACGGGATTTTCGAAAAAGGCCTTGTCCGGTTCCGCTGCGCCACGGTCAAGACAAAGGATATGCTGAGGATGTGGGTGAGGCACCTTGCGCTTTGCGCCTTGAAACCGAAGAAAAGCCTGCCCACGAGCCTTCTTGTCGGCAGCGACGTAATCCACGAGCTGCGGCCGGTCGAGGATGCCGCGAATGTCCTGGCCGACCTGCTGGAAAAATACTACGAGGGGATGAGCGCGCCCCTGCCGTTTTTCCCTGACTCGTCGTGGGAGTTCGCCTCGGCCATGCTCCGCGGCGACCCCCCCGACAGCGCGCTCGAGGCTGCCACGGACATGTGGGAGGGAGGTTTCAAGCGCGACGGCGAAGGCCGGGACGTTTATTTCGACCTGTGCTTCGGCAAGGTCAATCCCTTTGACGAGGCGTTCGAAGAGGCGGCCATGGAGATTTACGAGCCCCTTATAACAAGCATGGAGGCAGGGTAGCCGCAGGCTTTAGCCTGCGTTGCAATAAACAATGACCACGAAAACCACAGATTTCAACCCCCTGACGAGCAGCCTCGAAGGCCGCAACCTGATCGACGCGAGCGCGGGCACGGGCAAGACCTATGCCCTGACAGGCCTCTTCATAAGGCTGATCGTGGAAAAGGGGCTCTCCGTCGAGAACATCCTGGTCGTGACCTACACCGTGGCGGCCACGGAGGAGCTGCGCGACAGGATCCGCAAGGGCCTGCGGCAGGCGGCGGACGCGTTCGCGGCCGGGACAAGCAGCAACGATTTCATTAAAAATCTTGTCGCAAAAATACAAAACCCCGGGGCAAGGCAGCAGGCGCGCGAGAGGCTGCTCGCCGCCCTGCAGAACTTCGACGAGGCCGCGATCTTCACGATCCACGGTTTCTGCCAGAGAGTGCTCCACGAGAACGCCTTCGAGAGCGGGAGCCTGTTCGACACCGAGCTCGTGACCGAACAGGACGACCTCAAGCAGGAGATCGTGGACGACTTCTGGCGAAAGAGCTTCTACGAGGCCGAGCCCGAGCTCATACGCTACGCCATGGAGAAGAAGGAAAGCCCGGACGAGTACCTCTCCCTGCTGGGCAGCCACGGCCTCAACCCGGACCTGAAAATCATCCCGGATGCCGGGCCCTGCGAGATCACCTCCATCCCCGGCTACCATGAAGCGTTTGCCGGCATGGCCGGGGCCTGGCAGGCCGCGAGGGACGCTGCTTACGACATGCTTGCCAACGCCGCGCTGAACGGCAACATGTACGGAACAACCGGCGAGCCAAGGGAGGGCAAGCTGGACGAGCTCTTTGCCTTCATGGACAGGCTCATCCAGGTCAATGGCGACATCCTCTTCGTGTTCGGAAAGGGTGAAACCCGAAGCAATCTCAAAACGCTTGAGTATTTGACGGCGCAAAAGCTGATCAAGGCCACGAACAAGAAAGGCACTGCGCCAAGGCACGAGATCTTCGACCTGTGCCAGGCCTTTTATGACCGGGCCCTGGCCCTGCAGGCACAGATGGAAGCCAGGCTTCTTTTTCTCAAGAGGGAGCTTTTCAGGTACGTCATCGACCAGCTGCCGCGCCGCAAGCAGACCCGGAACATCATGTTCTTCGACGACCTGCTGCTCGGGCTGCGCTCGGCCCTCCAGGGCAGCACGGGCCCGGACCTTGCCGGCGCGGTCGGGAAAAAGTACACCGCGGCCCTGATCGACGAGTTCCAGGACACCGACCCGATCCAGTACACGATCTTCGATTCGATATTCGGCAAGGCCGGCCGCAGCCTTTTTCTCATCGGCGACCCCAAGCAGTCCATCTACAGCTTTCGAAACGCCGACATATTCGCCTACATGAAGGCATCCGGGGACGTGAAAAGGCCGCACACGCTGCGGGAGAACTGGAGGTCCGAGCCCGGGCTCATCAGGGCGGTCAACACGATCTTCTCCAGGGCCGGCAATCCTTTCGTTTTCGACAGGATCAGGTTCAGCGAGGCAACGCCCGCAGAAAAGGAAAAGCATGACCGCATGCCGCTGACCATCGACGGCAGCAAGGAGCCGCCCTTCAGGCTGTGGTTCCACGAAGGCCGCAGGCACATCATCAACGGCAAAGAGGTCCTGGCCGCGCTCAAGGTGCCCCATGCGGGCAACGTCATCAGCCGCGCGGTTGCCGCCGAGATCTCGCGGCTCATCGCGCTGGGACGAAAGGGCAAGGCGCTCCTGGGCGGCAGGCCGCTTTGCGAGGGCGACATCGCCGTTCTCGTGCGCAAGAACAGGCAGGCGCAGCTCGTGGCGGACGCCCTGGCCGGCCTGGGCATCCCCAGGGTGCTTTACAGCACGGGCGACCTTCTGACCTCGCGCGAAGCCTCTGAAACGCTTCGCGTTCTAGCCGCCATTGCCGAGCCCGGCAACGAGACGAGGCTGCGCGCCGCCCTGGCCACGGACATGATGGGCCTCAGCGGAGAAGAGATCGATGCCCTGTCGCAGGACGAGAGGAACTGGACCGTGTGGTTCGAGAAGTTCGCCCTTTATCACCGCCTGTGGTCGAAGTACGGGTTTATCAGGATGTATCGGGATCTGCTCCTCGCCGAATCGGTCAGGACGCGCCTCCTGAAGCTCGGCGACGGCGAGAGGCGCCTTACGAACGTTCTTCACCTGTCGGAGGTCCTTCACCAGGAAGAGGAGGAGGGCCGGCTCGGCATGGCCTGGCTCATCCGCTGGCTGTCCGGGCAGGTCGCCACAGCGGACGGGCCCGAGGGGGGCAAGGTCGAGGAGCATCAGCTCAGGCTCGAGACGGACGAGAACGCCGTGAAGATCGTCACGTTTCACAGGGCAAAGGGGCTGCAGTACCCCGTGGTCTTCTGCCCCTTTTCCTGGGGCGGCTCGGAGCTGCGCCGCGGCGCAAAAACCTTCACATTCCACGACCCCAATGACGACGACAGGCTTACGCTGGACCTCGGGTCGGACGACATCAAGAACAACAAGGTGGCGGCCCAGAAGGAGCTCCTTGCCGAGAACCTCAGGCTGCTCTACGTTGCCCTGACGCGCGCGCAGAGCTGCTGCTATCTTGTGTGGGGCCGTTTCAACACGGCCGATACGTCGGCCATCGCCTACCTTCTGCACGGGACCGCCGGCCACGAGGCCGCGGCCGCGGACGTGGTGAAGGCCACGTCGCTGAAATACAAGTCCCTTGACGAGGACGCGCTCCGGGCGGACCTGGACGACCTGGTCAAAAAATCGAAAAACACCATTGCGCTCTCGACGATCGGTCCCATGGAAGAGACCAGGTACACCGACCTGCCGCTCCAGCAAAAGCCGCTCGCCTGCAGGAAGCTCGAAGGCCCAATCGCGCCGGGCTGGAAAATCTCCAGCTTTTCCTCGCTGACCTGGGGAAAGCCCCACGCTGAGGAGCTCCCCGATCTCGACCAGCTCGACGATGCGCAAACGCCGGCCCTGCCCGCCCCCGCGCCGGACGATGCCCGAAGCATCTTTACTTTCCCGCGCGGCGCCGCAGCCGGCCATTTCATGCACGCTGTCTTCGAGAAGCTCGACTTCACGCAAAAGGACCCGTCGGTCATAAAGAAGCTCGTGGCCGAAAACCTCGAAGCTTCCAGGTTTGACCCGGAGTGGACGGGCGTGATCTTCGACATGGTAGAAAGAGTGCTTGCCTGCCCGCTCGAGCCGGGCAACGAAAAATTTACGCTTTCCAGCGTCGGCGAAAAAGACCGCCTGAGCGAGCTCGAGTTTTATTACCCAATACAATCGATCACCCCCGGCCGGCTGTCCAAGCTTTTCGAAAAATTCGCATGGAGAGAATCGGGGGTAGGGGAGGCTTCAGCCTCCCATCTTCCCCAGTGGGTAGGGGAGGCTTCAGCCTCCCGTCGACCCCCCTCACGCCGGGTAGGGGAGGCTTCAGCCTCCCGAAAAACCGAAACCATCGACCGCCTCCAATTTTCCCCAAGCCGCGGTTTCATGAAGGGGTACATCGACCTCGTGTTTCGCCACAACGGCCGCTTTTACCTCCTTGACTGGAAATCCAACTTCCTCGGCGCCGGCCTTCAGCACTACGGCCAGACGTCGCTCCTCGCGGCCATGAAAAAAGATTATTACATCCTGCAGTACCACATTTACGCGGCCGCCCTTGATCAGTATCTGCGCCGCCGGCTTCCCGATTACGAATATGAAAAGCATTTTGGCGGGGTTTTCTACATCTTCCTTCGGGGCGTGGACCCGCGCCATGGGCCGGAGCTCGGCGTGTACCGCGACCTTCCGCCCAAAAAGCTCATCGAGGCGTTCCGGACGCAGGTCATGGCCGGGCCCGCGGCGATCAGGGAGGCGATATGAGTGCCCACAACGAGCTCGACCGCCTCCACGCCGCTGGCATGCTCACGCCGCTCGACGTGCATTTCGCGCGGTTCATGGCAGGGCTCGCGGGCGACGACAGCCCCGAGCTCCTTCTGGCCGCCGCGCTCGTGAGCAACAGAACCGGAGCCGGACATATCTGCCTGGACCTCTCGACCTGCGAATCATGGGTAGGGGAGGCTTCAGCCTCCCTTCCTGACGAACCCGTGCTTACGCCAAAGCTCTCGACCTGGACGAAAAAGCTAAAAGCAAGCCTTGTAGTCGGCAAGCCCGGGGATTTCAAACCCCTGATCCTGGACACCGACTCCAACCTCTACCTCTACCGCTACTGGGAGTACGAAAAAGACCTTGCCGACATCATCAGGGCATACGCTGTCTCCGACGTTGACACTCTCAACGAAAAGCTCCTGAAGCAGGGCCTCGCGCGCCTCTTCCCCGGCAAGCCGGGCAAGGAGCCGGACTGGCAGAGAGTAGCCGCGGCCGTGGCGGTCATGAAGAAGTTCTGCGTGATATCCGGCGGGCCGGGCACGGGCAAGACCACCACCGTGGCCGCGATCCTCGCGCTTCTCCTGGAGCAGGCAGCCGGCGAGCCGCTTCGCATTGCCCTGGCAGCTCCCACGGGCAAGGCCGCGGCCAGGATGCAGGAAGCGGTGAAAGCCGCGAAAGCGAGCCTGCAGTGCGCGGCCGGGATCAAGGAGGCCATTCCCGACGAGGCATCGACCATCCACAGGCTTCTTGGCTACATTCCCGACTCGTCCACGTTCCGCTACAACGAGAGCAACCCGCTCCCCGCTGACGTGGTCGTGGTGGACGAGGCGTCCATGGTGGACATGGCGCTCATGTGCAAGCTTGCCCGGGCCGTGTTTCCGCACGGCCGGCTGATCCTGCTGGGCGACAAGGACCAGCTCGCGTCCGTGGAAGCCGGAAAGGTGCTGGGCGATATCTGCAACACGGGCATGGCGGACATCAACGCGTTTTCGCCGGCATTCGTAAAAAAGATGAAAACTGTCTCATCCGACAAGCTCGAGGCGGCAAAACCGGCCAAGACCACCTCGCCCGTCCTCGACTGCGTGGTGCAGCTCCAGAAAAACTACCGTTTTTCCGAAGGCAGCGGCATCCACGCCGTGAGCATCGCGGTAAGAGACGGGGACGGCGCCAGGGCCGTCGAGCTTCTAAGGAGCGGCACATTCGACGACATGAAATGGTCTGACTTACCCCAGCCAAAGGACCTTGCCGCAGAGCTGAAGGCCAGGATTGTCGAGGGCTACGGGCCGTACCTGAATGCCTTCGACCCGGTCGAGAAGTTCAACCTCCTGGGCCGCCTGCGGATACTGTGCGCCATAAGGCAGGGCCCCTACGGCATCCATGCCCTCAACGACCTGGTGGAAACCGTTCTGGAGCAGGAAGGCCTGATCGAGCCCGACCGCATACACTACGAAGGCCGCCCAATCATGGTCACGCGCAACGACTACAACCTGCGGCTGTTCAACGGCGACGTGGGCATCATCCTGCCCGACCCCGAAGCAAACAACGACCTGCGCGCCTTTTTCCAGGCCCCTGACGGCACTCTCCGCCGCCTCCTCCCCCTCAGGCTCCCGGAGCACGAGACCGTCTACGCCATGACCGTGCACAAGAGCCAGGGCTCGGAGTTCGAGCGCGTCCTCTTCATCCTTCCCGACAAGCTCTTCCCCCTCCTCACCCGCGAGCTCGTCTACACCGCCATAACCCGCCCCAAAACCGCCATGGAGGTCATGGCAACCGAAGAAGTTTTCCACGCAGCGGTCGAAAAGCGAATCGAGCGAACTTCCGGCCTGCGCCAGGCGCTGTGGGGGGACAAATGACCTTCGGATTATGCATTTACGATAAAAAAACTGTGAGCTTACCTCCAACCGAACAATAAAGTTGTGGAAGAATTCACGTCTTGTACAGGTTGGAGAGAATCATGGGCAGGGAAAAAAGTTCATCAAAGGTTCGATCAATTCATCACCGACCGGCTTTGTGAAGCCATGAAACGCCTCAAATACAAGTATGGTGGATTGGGCGAGACTGTGCTAATAAAATCGGATACTAAAAAAGCACCATTATATCGGTTGGGTTTTTTCAGCAGACATCCACGCGGAGAGGAGTTTTGGAAGGAAGCAAAAACGAAAGCACCGAGACAAAAGAGTCTTTTTTAAGGAGGGCTACCGAGGATGGCACAGCACACCACAATTGAATGGACCGAGGCAACCTGGAATCCTGTAACAGGATGCTCCAGGATGAGCCTTGGCTGCAGGAATTGCTATGCGGAGCGTATGGCCCATCGGCTGAAAGCCATGAGAAATCCTCGCTATCGCAATGGCTTCATGGTCACGCTGCAGCCCGATACGCTGGACATTCCCCTGAGGTGGAAAAAACCGCGTATGATTTTCGTCAATTCCATGAGCGACCTTTTTCATAAAGACGTGCCTTTTTCATACATAAAGGAAGTATTCAGTGTCATAGAGGAGTCCGGTTGCCACACCTTCCAGGTGCTCACAAAAAGGGCAAATCGACTTCGTAAGCTGGCGGAAAAGCTTAGCTGGCCGCCTAATTTGTGGATGGGCGTGACCGTGGAAACAGTAGATTATCAATGGAGAATCAAGGCTCTCGAGAAAGTGCCTGCAGTGATTCGTTTTATTTCATTTGAGCCCCTGCTTGGCCCGCTACCCCAAATTCCTCTTAACGCCATCGATTGGGTAATCGTAGGCGGTGAATCGGGACCAGGGGCAAGAACGATGCGCGCTGAGTGGGTGCGCGATTTAAAGGATCAATGCCGAAGAGAGCATGTGCCGTTCTTTTTCAAACAATGGAGCGGGGCAAGAAAGCAAAAGGGCCTTCCCAGGCTGGATGGGCGTACGTGGACAAACTACCCCCGCACTGAACATTGCCGGGGATGAATCGCTTTTCAGTTTTGCCTTGACAGCAATCTTAACGGCGCGTTTCATACAAAGGAAGATACGGAGTAGCACCTGATTTCACAATTGCCAATTCAGGGAAAATCTTGCAAATATAGGCAGCCTGCTTATACTGACTCATACAAAAGATTGATGTTGGCCTATGTTAAAAAGAGGAGGAATCAATAGTGTTTCTGCTCGACCTGAAAGAATGGAGGGGATGTGCCAGGTAAGGGAATGACCCATCGGCCTGCCCAATACGAGCAGATGCTCAACGACCTGGTCGAGCTGCTCAACCATGCTCGTCGAACCGCCGCCAGGTCGGTCAATGCCGTGATGACTGCAACCTACTGGGAGATCGGCCGCAGGATCGTGGAGTTCGAACAGGGAGGAGAGGAACGGGCAGGCTACGGCGAGGAGCTGCTCGAACGACTATCCCGAGATCTTGCGGGGCGTCTTGGAAGAGTATTCTCCCGCCATAATCTCCAGAACATGCGCCAATTCTATCGCGCTTTTCCCCATGTCAATATTTGCCAGACAGCGTCTGGCAAATCTTCTCGCGAC
>JBDRLK010000632.1:0-3368 GCA_043813155.1 Pseudomonadota bacterium
GCTGCAGGCGACCAGAAGACGTCGGCCACGGTCGTTGACGGCCATCTCGCCAACCCGGGGCCAGGATATCGGGGGCGCCTGCGGCGGGCTGCTTGCGCCCCGCCGAAGCAAAGCGTGTCCTTCCGGCAAGCGCGCGTAAATTGGCCCCGCCCCGACGGGGGCGCTGATTTTCTACGTGCGAGGAGGCATTCCGGGCCGCTCCTCGGGTGCAGCCGAGGGCTCCGGCGTCATGGACTTCGGCCGCGGGTGACGGCCTTCCGATAGTTCCAGGGCATCCACAGCTCCGGTCGGGTCCGGACCTCATCGGCGTGGCGCTGTAGTTGGGTGAGGTAGTCGAAAGGGTCCGCGCCGGCGAGATCGCAGGTGTGGATCAGGCTCATGTAGACATCCCCGACGCGTGCGCCGTTGTCCGTCTTGTAGAACAGCGAGTTCTTCCTGTGGAGGATTACTTTTTTGAGCGCCCTCTCGCAGATATTGTTGTCCAACGGGGCGCCCGCCTTTTTAAGGAAAAGCGTCAGCTTTCCCCAGTGCTTGAGCATGTAGCCGATGGCCTCACCTAATCCCGAGTTGGGCTCCACCTTCTTCTCGGCGATCTGGGCCTGCATCCAGGTGTGGAGCTTCTCCATCAGCGGGGCGCTTTTCGCCTGGTGGAATCTCAAGCGCTCGGCGTCGGTCATTTTGCGCTTCTCGGCGATGGCGTCATTCTTGTAGACCTTGGCCAGGATGCCGAGGACATGCTCGCACTCGCGCGGGAAGTTCTCCGCCAGCTCGACAAATTGCCGGCGGCCGTGCGCCAGGCAGTTTGCCAGGATCGTCTTAAAGTTCTTGGGAATATTTCGCGAGAGCGCGTCGCACATCTGGATCGGGGGGCGCATGCCCCGGTCGCGCTTGTCGAGCAGGTATTTGAGATTCTCTCCCGCGTGCCTGACGCCCGTAAAAAACAACGCGATCTGCCGCCCACTCACCCTGCTGAGTATGCCCGAGGTAAAAGTCCCGGTGCGATCAGGGTTTGGCACCTCGCCATCGCCCCCGTCTGCGGCGGCTTTCGAGCGGTCCCGCAGACTCGCCTCCCGACGTTTGCCCATCCACGCCAGTATCCTCATCGTCGTGTCGTCGTTGTGGAGGAGCTTGCCCTGCGCCGCCTGGCGCTCAAGCTCCTCGTAGGCCGGCAGGAGGCCTTTGCACGCGTCGCGCACGACCTCCCACTGCGTCGAGGGCGGAAGCGGGACCCCCACGGCGTCCTGCAGTTTGTGAAGGCGCGACCAGGGAAACCCCCCGCCGTACTTGAAAATCGCGATCATGCTCGCCGCGGTCTCATCATACTTACGACGAACCACCCCGGCGGGCGGACGCGCCTCGAAGATCTCCAGACATAGATTGCACCGCAGCTTCTGAAGATGATAGACCCTCGCGCTCAGCGGGGGGCGGCCCGTCACATTTACCAGGATCCCCGGCCGTTCTCGTTGCTCGTAGACTTTCCCCTTAAGGCAGCCCCGGCAAAGATCCCCCGGCTTGAGCGCGTGATGTGCGACAAGTTCTTTCTCGGCGCCCCGGTAGGCGTCTTGTCCGTTTCGGCCGTGTCCGGGCGGCGGGGGGCCTGAGGGCTTGGCCTTCCCGCTGCGTCCATGCGCCTGCGTATTTTCATTTCCCTCGCCCTCGGACTGCTCCCGCGACGCCAGGACCTCGCGGCTCTTTTCACACCGCGGACCGAACAGCATACGCCGCAGCCGCCTGATCGACACGTTCTTGCCCTCCAGGACCTTAAGCAAAGTCGAATAAGCGCGCATGACGTTATCGATCCGATTGAAGACATCCGCCGGCAGGACATCTTTCGCCCGCACCAGATCCTCCTCAATCTGGTCCTGGGAAACGTTGACCACCTCGACCTTCACGGCAGCCGGCTCACCCTTCCGCTTTCATCTTCATCAGTCTTTTTTCAGAAGTTCTTCGATCCATAACTCGGACATCTCGTCGAGGATCCCCAGCGCCTTTTGGTAGTTTTCTTTCCGCCTCCGCGCTTCCTCGACCAAGCCTTTGGGAAGGTATCGTACGCGCGTCTTTCCTTTTGTTGTCGCCGTCAAATAACAACTTTCGTGCTTACGTCCATCCTTGCATGCCGGGCAGCCTTTGCGGATGCATGGCTTTCGGGTGACCACGACCGATGTTCGAATGAAGGGGCAGCAATCTTTTAGACGACGCTGAAGCAATGCGAAGCGTTTTGTTTTATTCATATACACACATTACCATAGAAATGTGTGCATGTCAAGCAAAAAAATACGGCCGCTGAAAAATAATTCATGCTCCTGTCGGGGGTGCGGATTTACCGGATGTAGCCCGGCATTACTCGGTGGTGGGGGAACCGGGAAACGGGTCGTGCACCCGCGCGGCGGGAAATTCTTCACCGATTCGACGCCAGGGCCGCGCCCCTCGGGCAGCCTCGGGATCGCCGCCAGCTAAGAGCACCTGAAGCTCGTGCGCCTCCAGGCGCCGCGTCCGGCCTCCTCGTTTCGATGTCGGCCAGAACCGGAAGCGGCCCGCCGAGAGACGCTTCTGGCAGAGCCAAAATCCCTGGCCGTCGTAGATGAGGATCTTCAGCGCCTTAGCGCGCCGGTTGCGAAACACGAACACCGCGCCGCTCATCGGATCAGCATCCAAATGCTCTCGACAGACCCGGCACAATCCGTCAATGCCCCGACGGAAATCCGTCGGGGCCACGGCCAGCAGTATGCGCAGGTGGGGCGTGAGCTGTAGCATTGGTTTAGCTTCCGCTTCCGTCGGCACACAGCGCCCGCGCCAGCGCCGCCACCTCCGAGACGTTCGCGCCGCGCACGTGAATACGCTGCGCCCCGTCCCCCTGCCCCGAGAGCTCCACGACGTATTCCGCCGTCGACCCGTGGAGGCTCCCCACTGGAGGGCTCCATTCAACGAAAGTCGGCTTAGGTTTGGACCGGCAACGACGGGCCCGGGAACGCCTCCCGGCCTGATCTTGCAGCGACGCATGGTTCAACCGCAGCCACCGCGAGACGCGGCGGATGCTGTAGGTCCTGCACAGCTTGGCAGCGGCCCCCCACAGCTTCTGGGGAATGCGTTCGCGTCCCCGCTTGACGGCACGCCAGCGCTCGAACTGCTTCCGCACCCCGCGAACTTCCGTAGGCACGATTTCCGATTTCTTTCTTCTCATGATTCCTCCCGGCCGCCCCTTGGGGGCAGCCAGAGAAGAATATCAGACCACCGCCCGCCGATTCACGCGCGTTTGCCGGAAGGACACGTCTTTCGGCATTCGTTCATGTGGTCATTAAGCTGAATGTTGCACTTGCAGCCGCGACAGATCACGACATCCCGTAACCTGGCTTGTCTCAAGTAGATTG
>JBDRLK010000633.1:0-3910 GCA_043813155.1 Pseudomonadota bacterium
AACGCCTGGGAATTTCTCGAGTACGTGGAAAGGGAGGACTGCAACGTGGAGGGCGAGGTGTTCAACATCGATCTTTCGGATTACGCGGGCAGCACCATGTGGTTGGGCGCGCACGATCAGCCGGGCGGAGGAGGGCACATGACGCAGGTCTGCCTCGCCACAGCCGGGTAGCCCGGCCGCCTACTCCTGCACGTACTCCCACGTGTCGTTGAAATATCTTCCGGGCATGGGGATGCCCCCGCCGAAAAGAACGATCACCTCCCTGGAGCTGTCATAGACAAGGCAAGCATTTTCCCTGGCCGGCGGCAGCACATCGAGCTCCGGCTTGAACCAGTCGGTGCCGTCGAACTCCCAGGGGTCCCGAAAAGCCGACCCGACCCCGACCCCGCCGATGAGAAGGGTTACCCTGCGCGAACGGTCAAAGGCCATGCCGTGGCCGAAGCGCCTTGCCGGGCTTGATTCTGCAAGGACCTCGACCCAGGTCGTGCCGTTCCACGTCCAGGTGTCCTTCAGGTAAACGTCGGGGCCGTCAAAACCGCCGAAGAGCACGGTCAGGTTCCTCGTGCTGTCAAAGGCCATGGCCGAGCCGCTCCGGGCCGGGGGGTTCGGGCCGTGGGACCTTCGGCTCCATTCCATGCCGTCCCATTCCCAGGTTTCGGTGTACTCCCCGGCGAACGAGTCCCCCCTGTAGAGCACGGTCAGCCGGCGGCCGCTGTCCCAGGCCATTTTCGCGCCCTCGCCGCCGGGCGGTGCCCTGGACGGGACCACCCGGCTCCACTCGGCGCCGTCCCACTGCCACATGTCGTCGAGAACGGGCGACGAGTCGCCGTTTCCTCCGAACAGGAGAACCACGCCGTGAAGGCCGTCATAGGTCATGGCATGCCCATGCCTCGGCTCCGGGGCCGCCGCGGTCTCCAGCAGGGTCCACACCTCGCCGTCCCACGTCCACGTGTCTCCCAGCTTTTCCTCGTCGGCCAGGCCCCCGAAGAGCAACGTGACGCCCCTTGCCTCGTCGAAGGCCATGGCATGGTAGGTGCGCGCGGGCGGGCTCGCGCCCGGAAACTTTTCTACCCACACGCCGGGGCCGGCCGGCTCGAATTCAATGTCCGCGCCCGCATCTTCCTCGTCCGTGTCCACGGAGGCGTCCGGGCCGTCCTGCGCGTCAAGGCCGACGTCTTCGGCCGGCTCCGGGTCTTCGTCCGTGTCGCCTTCCGTTTCAGATTCAGGCTCCAGGGGAATGTCGGGGTCCTCGGCCGGGTCGGCGCCGTCGTCGGGGTCCTGCGTCCGATCCGGGACGAAATCCTTTTCACTTGAATCGCCGCTCGCGCAGGCCCACGCGGCCGTGGACCAGAGGGCCAGGAGGCACTTGATGAGTTGCCTGTTCATCTTTCCTGAGTGTAAACTATTTCCGGCGACAGGGCAACGGCGCAAGGCCCGCCGTTATTCCTTCTTCTCCCCCCATGTTTCCCTTGCTTCCTTGGCCGCCAGCTCGCAGCCATGCTTGATCTGCTTGATGATCTGCGCCTTCTGATCCGCCGTGAGATTGGGCTTGCTCTTGATCTGGGCGATGTTATCCTTGCAGTTCTTTTCGATCCTGGACAGGCTTTTTTTGAGCATCGTGGCGTTCAGCTCCTTTTTAACCGTTGCCTTCAGCTTTTTGTCCTGCTGCGATTTCTTATTCTTGGCATCGGAAGAAGATTTCTTTTTTTCCGGCTCCACAGGGGGCTCGAGCGGCTCCTCCGGGACCGGTTTCTCTACTTTTTTAAACGGTTCCGGCGGGGGAACGGGCGCAGGCGCCGGGAAAGGGGGCTTAAAAGGCGCCTTCGGAAGAATCGCCTCCCTGGGAGGCGGCGGCAGCTTGTTCCTGTAGGAAATGACCGCCGCTGCAAGAACACCGAGCACGGCGACCACGAGAAGAAAAGCCACGAGCACGCCGCCGATCACGAGGACCTTGCCAGGGCCGCTTTTTTCCCGGGCCCGGGCCGAGTCCATGGATCTCTTCCACTGCAGGTCGGTGGAGGGCGTGGGCAAAGCTTCCACCGGCACGGGTGTGGCCGGTGCGGCCGATGGGGCGGGCGTGGCAGGCGCCGGCCCCGGGGCGGCCGAAGCCGGCATGGTCTCCGCCATGGCGATCCCCAGGTTCCCGGTGCCGTAAGGCATCAGGGCATCGGCCATTTCCGCTGCGCTCTGGTAGCGCTGCCCGGGATCGCGGGCCATGGCCTTGAGGATGACCTGCGTAAGGTCCGGGGACAGCTCGGGCCGGATGGATCTCGGGTCGGGCGGGGCCTGGCTCATGATGGAGACGAGCAGGCCCGGTATGCTCGGCGCGTCGAAAGGCACCCTGCCCGTGAGACACTGGTACAGGATGACGCCGCAGGCGTAGAGGTCGACCCGATGATCGGACGTCGACATGTCCTGGATCTGCTCCGGCGCCATGAACCATGGCGTGCCCATCATCTGGCCCGTGGCCGTCAGGCCCTTTTCAGCGGGCTGCTTGATCTTCGCTATCCCGAAGTCCAGGAGCTTTACCCAGTTCTTCTTTCCCGCGCGGGTGGTGAGAAAGATATTGCCGGGCTTCATGTCCCTGTGAAAAATGCCCAGAGCGTGCGATGCGCCGAGCGCGGAAAGCACCTGCAGCATGATGTCCGCGGCCTGCGCGACCTGCAGGCTTCCTGCATCATTGATGAAATCCTGCAGGTTTTGGCCCTGCAGGATTTCCATGACAAGGTACGGGGCCCCGGATTCCGGGTCCTGGCCGATATCGAAGATTTCTATGATGTTTTCATGGCCGATCTGGCCCGCGGCGCGCGCTTCCCTGAAAAAACGGTCCAGAACTTCCTGGTCGCCGGCAAGCTGCGGGGTCAGGAATTTGAGCGCGACTTTTCTCCCTATCGAGCTGTGCTTTGCCTCGAAAACAGCGCCCATGCCGCCTTCCCCTATCAGCCGCTGGATTTCATACTGGTTGATGGTCCGCCCCACCATGCCGAAGCCCTTTTCGAGCTCTTTCCTGGTCAGGGGGCAGGCGGCGATTCCCCAGGAGTGCTGCTTGCCGCAATGTGGACATTTTCCGGTCATGACGAAGGAGTAAAAATATATTATAGCCTGGACCCCGGATTTTACAATGCGCCGGGTCATAGAAGTGATGAATTCTATTCTTGAATCTTTGATTTGAAACACATCAATTTTGTGTATAATGAAGGTCATGAAGACAGAAATGATTGTTGAACTGAAAGGGGCCATGGTTGCGGCTCTGATGATCGGCCTGCTGCTTGCCTTAGGCTGCGGCGGAGACGCGGGCGACGATACAACGGACGCGGACGCGGGGGAGGGCGATGTGCCGGGGACCGACGGGGAAGAGGCCGGAGAGGTGGAGGAAGCTCATGATGATTCCGAAGACGTCGGGGAAGAGGAGGAGATCGAGGAAACAGGGCCGCCCATCGGAGACCCCTGCGTTTCGGACGACGACTGCGGCGAGGGCACCTGCCTGACCTGGCTGCCAGGCGGCATGTGCTCCGTGAAGGGCTGCGGCCTTGACGCGCCCTGTCCCCAGGGCAGCCGGTGTTATTCGCTGAGGCCCGAGGGGCTGGAGGCGGTCGCCGCGTGCCTTCCGGATTGCGACGATGTGTCCGGGTGCCGCAGGGACGAGGGCTACGTGTGCGATGAGGACCACACCTGCATTGAGGACCCGGGGTTCGAGTACCCGTCCCTTCTCGGCGCGCCGTGCAGGATCGACATTGACTGCTACTACCTGGGCGAGGGGAGCGAGTGCAAGCCCGAGTTCATGACCGACGGCCCCACGGGCGCCGTGAACGGCACGTGCATCGTCAGCAACTGCACAAACTGCCCGGCCGACGGCACGTGCGTGGGCACGACCTGCTGGTCCAAGTGTTTCGAGGACGCTCACTGCCGC
>JBDRLK010000634.1:0-4689 GCA_043813155.1 Pseudomonadota bacterium
CGTCGTGCCCTTGACCGTGAAGGTGCTCTTGACCGGCGACGTGGTCTCCCATATCAGCGTTCCTTCTTTTGATGAGAAAAATCTGCCCTTCTGGACCTGGTCCTTTTTGAAGGCCTTCTGTTTTTTTATTTCCGTGAAGTCGGCGCGTACGCTCTTTACATGGCTGAACTTCGCCCAGATCGCGTCGAGCAGCTTTTCCTGGCCACCGGCCGCCGCGGCCGCAGCGGCGAAGCATGCGACAAAAATCAGCGCTGCGCCAGCTCTTATCATTCAGCCGGCCCCCATTGCTTCCAGAATTTTTGAAGGAGCGGCGGAGGAAAATAAAAGACGTCTCCCGATGGTTTCGTGAAGATCTGGGTCGTCTGCCCGACCACGAGGAGCCGGTTCGATTTCTTTTCCGTGACCCGGAACCCGAGCACGAACTTGGGCTCGCGCTTGATCGCATGGCCGGCCTCGATGACCAGCGTCTGCCCGTAGCGCGCCGGGGCCTTGTGCTTTATGGCAACCTTGACGATGGGCGCCAGGAGGCTTTCGTCGATGAAGTCCTGCACGTCAAAGCCGTGCTTCCTTCCGAACGCTTCCCTGGCCATTTCAAAATACCTCAGGTAGTGGCCGTGCCAGACAACGCCCATCATGTCCACCTCGTTGAAATTTACCGTGTGCTCCACCTGTGCTTTTAGGACTGTTCCAGCCATGATGTTGTTCACTCACTCCATTTTCCAAGGACCAGGACCGAGTTTATGCCGCCGAACGCGAAATTGTTCGAGACAACGCGGGAAAGGTCTTTTCGCAGCGGCCTTGTGACATGGTTGATGCCGCCGCACTTCTCGTCGATGTTTTCCAGGTTGAGTGTCTGGTGGGCCACGCCCCTGCGCATCATTTCAATGCACAGCACGGCCTCGATGACCCCGCAGGCCCCCAGCGTGTGCCCCAGGTGCCCCTTGGAGCTGCTGACCGGCACGTCCGGGCCGTAAATTTCCCTGATCATGTTCGCCTCTGCAATGTCCCCGGCCACCGTGCCCGTTGCGTGCGCGTTGATGTAGTCGATGTCGGCAGGTTCCAGTCCTGCCTGCCCCAGGGCTGTTTTCGTGGCCTCCCTCATGCCCTTTTCCGAGGGCGATGTCATGTGCGTCCCGTCGCAGTTCGTCGAAAACCCGATGATCTCGGCAAATATTTTCGCCCCCCTTTGTTTCGCCCTTTCGTATTCCTCGATCAGGACGGTCCCCGCGCCCTCGGAGCAGACAACGCCGTCCCTGCCGGTGTCAAAGGGGCGGGGCGTCTCATGCGGCCGGTCGTTGTACTTCATGGAGGCGGTCATGAGCCTGTCGAAGACGCCCGAGGTGATGAAGTGCAGCTCCTCCGCCCCGCCGCAGAACATGGCGTCGGCGTACCCGTCGCGGATGCTCTCGAAGGCAAACCCGATGGACTGGCTGGCCGACGTGCAGGCGCTGCAGGAGCAGATGATCCTCCCGGAAACGCCCAGCGCCAGGGCGACGTTTGCGGCGCAGGTGTGGCTCATGATTCGAAGAAAGGTGTTTGACGTCATGCCGGCCAGGCCGTTCCCGGCGAAGTATTGCTCGAAGAAGCTCGTCAGCTCCTCCACGCCGCCCATGGTGGAGCCGTAGGACACGCCCACGCGGCCCGACGTGAAATCAGAGGGCGGCAGCTTCGCTCTCCCCGCGATCTCGAGCGCCGTGCTCGACGCCATGAGCGAAATCCTGCTCATGCTCTTTCTGATTTTCCGGGGGATGGCCTCGCCGGGCAAGTTCCGGATGATGCCCCCGACCCTGGTGTCCATGTTGGGGATGGTTTCCCATTCACCGATTCTCGAGATGCCGGACCTGCCCTCCACCATGCTGCCCAGGACGCCGCCCGGGGAATTGCCCAGGGGCGTCAGGAGCGCCATTTCCGTTATCACGACCCGTCTCGAATCGGGGCTGCTCACGATGTTCCTTCCAATCTGCCGACCATGTGCCGCTCGCCGAAAAGGCTCATGCCGATGAACAGGCTCGTTTCCATGGTCCCCGCAATGCCCGGGAAGAGCACGCTCTGACCGCCGAGAAAAAGGCCTTTCAGCGGCGTGGTCCACGTGCACGTTGCCAGAGCCCTGCGCCGCGCGCTCCTCATTATTCCGAATGCGCCGCCCCCGTGCCCGAGCTCGTCGGCGAGGGTCAGCGGCGTGACGCTCGCCAGGAGCTCGAGCCTTCCCTTGAACTCGGGAAGGGCTGATTCAACTCTATGCCTGATTTTTTCCGCCAGCGCAAGCTTGGTCCGCTCATACTGCTCGCCGCGCTTCCTCGTTTTCGTGCCCTTCCATTGGTCGAAGGCGCCGGCGGGCAGGAGCGTCAGGGCCCGCAGGATGCGAGGGCCGGGCGGCTCGGGGTTCGGAGTGAAGACGCTGATCTCGAAGTCCTCGATGCGATCCGACGGGGTCGACGGGCCGACCCCGGCGCCGCCGCCCGCCAGGTGGTGCCATTGGGCCGGCGGGCCCGCTCCCCGGCCGTCGCCCGCGGCGGTGAACCAGGCAACGAACGCACCATGCGTCTCTCCTGCGTCTTCCAGGCGCCCGATGATCCGCTTCACCCGGGAGCGGTCCTCCAGCAGCCGCACGGTCCGCCGGGGGTGAAGCGTGGACACGACGATGTCCGCCTCGCGCAGCTCTTCTCCCCCGATTTCCACGCCCGTTGCGGCCGAGTCTTTGATCCTGATTTTCGTGACCTCGCTTCCCGTCCTGATTTTTCCCCCGGCCGTCCTGATTTTTTTCTCCAGGGCTTTTACCAGGCTTTTTCCGCTCATGAAACAGGGGCCGTCGAGAAACGAGCCCATGACGGGGATGTAGAGGGAAAGCGGGGAAAGCGGCGGCGGCGTCCCGGTGAAGCTCCAGAAGAGGGAGAGGAGCTTTGCGGCGCGGCTGCTGCTGATCCCTTGCAGCCGGTCCGCCAGGCTCTCGCGGGAGAGCAGGATATCCCTTTCCGCGCTCGCGGACAGGTCAAAGTACCTGTCCATGTTGTAGGGCCGCAGGGCGTCCATCGTGCGGCGCACGAGCGCTCCAAAACCCAGGATCTCTTCCCTGTCCGCGGGGTGCGCGGCAGCCACGGCTTCGACGTACGCTTCGACGCCGGCCGGAAGATCCAGGACCTCGCCATCGCCGTGAACCTTCACGCAGGCCGCGGGGTCGAGATTGCTGACGCTGATTTCCGAGCTGTCCGCGAAATAATCCAGAAACCTGAAAAGGAGCTTGCCTTCCCCGGCCGGGCCCAGGACATTGCAGCCCAGCTCCACGTGAACGCCCCTGGTGGAAAAACCGCGCGCCGTTCCCCCGATTGCCGCGCTGCTTTCCAGGAGCAGGGTGTCCAGGCCTTCCTGCGCGAGAAGGCTGGCGCAGCTCATCCCTCCGATTCCGCCGCCGATGACAACGGCCCTGCGTGGAGTGCCGCCGCTGCCGCCCGGCAGCGTCAATAAATGCCTCCATTCACGTCGATGACGGCGCCGGTGACATAGCTGGCCTCGTCGCTGCACAGGAATGATACCACGGCGGCCACTTCCTCGGGTTTTCCGAACCTCCTCATGGGTATGGTCTTTTTCAGCTCGGCCACGGGAAGGGATGCCGTCATGTCCGTCAGGATGAAACCGGCGGCCACGGCATTGACCGTCACCTTCATTCTTCCCATTTCCCTGGCCAGGCTCTTGGTGAAGGCCATGATGCCTGCCTTTGCCGCCGCATAGTTGGACTGGCCCGTGTTCCCCGTGTGCCCGGCAACCGACGTGATGCTCACGATCCTGCCCCCCTTCTGCCTCATGAGCTCGTCGGCCACGGTTTTTGTCACGTTGTACACGGAGCCCAGGTTGATGGAGATCACGTCGCTCCATTCCTCGGGCTTCATCCAGGCGAAAAGCTGGTCTCTCGTCACGCCCGCATTGTTGACCAACGCCCAGAGCTTCTCCTCGTCGTGGTTGATCCCCTCCAGCAGGGGCGTGAGCGCGGCCCTGGTTTCCTCCAGGCTCGCCACATCGAATTTCACCATGGCGCACGTGCGGCCCATGTCTTCCACTTCTTTTCTGACTTGCGCAGCCGCCTCTTCATTCGACCTGTAGCTTCCCCAGATGTCGAAGCCGCGGCCGGCCAGGTCAAGGGCAATGGCGCGGCCGATCCCCCTGCCGGCGCCGGTAACGAGTGCAATTCTTTTCATTTCAGTCTCCCCGAATATATTGTATAAAATATCCGGTCTTCTGCTTGTTTTCAAGTGCATGCCGCCGGTATGTGAATACAGGGCTTGATTTTTCGTCCGTTTTTATGGATTGTGAATGGAAAATGTAGCTGCTGGCCCTTGGCCAGCCTGAATATGATACACTAAGTACAGCGCCCCGCAAGTTAGGGACCAGCCTTGTAGCGAGGCCGCGGATGTGGAGCCGGATCGCGAGCGCGCCCGCAGCGCCCGATGGAGGCGTAGCAGGGCTACATCGCCGAGGGCGCGAGGACGAAAGCCGCGAGGCGGCCCACAGGCGCGGCCGCAGTAGAGTGGTGGTCCCTGATTTGCGGGGCGCTGTACTAAGTACAGCGCCCCGCAAGTAAGGGACCAGTCTCGTAGCGAGGGCGTGATTGCCGAGCCGGATCGCGAGCGCGCCCGCAGCGCCCGATGGAGGCGTAGCAGGGCTACATCGACGAGGGCGCGAGGACGTAAGCCGCGA
>JBDRLK010000635.1:0-2174 GCA_043813155.1 Pseudomonadota bacterium
CCTGTCCTTGGAGCGGTTGGCGAACACTCCGTGATACCGAACGTTGTTCACGTAGTGTCGGCTCATGATCGCGGTCAGGCGCTTGATGAACGGGACGGGCTCGAGCACGAGCGCCTCGGCGCCCTCGGGCGTGGGCCAGGGCCTGCGCAGCCGGTAGCGCACGCGGCCGTCGGCAAGCAGCGAGAGGCGGTCCTGAGAGAAGGGAGGCCGCAGGCTCCGGGCCAAACGAGGGTTGAGAAGTAATCATCGATTTCAAAGTTATTGTAGCCGTCCATCTCTATAATCACATGATTCTCTCCTTCTCGGCAGATTCCTGACTCAAAGCATCTCCGGTAGCGTTTGTTTGTCACTTCTAACATTGACAAACAACGAAAAGTCCTGTACTCAAATTGCCATTAATCGCGGCTTTCTATCAGACTTTTTGCATTGTTGACATCATCTTTTGAAAACCTCATATTAGGTGTAGAAACTGAATCACGAATCAGTTTTATCATGGTGAACCAATGGATGAAGAACAAAAAGAACAAGCCGGGGAGGAAGCTTCGCCGGAAGCTGCGGCCCGGGCCCCGAGAGGGCCTGTCGTAACCATTGATTCCTCGCTTGTAAAGGACATCGAAAACGAGACGGGCGTCAACGTGGGCTCCTGCTTCCAGTGCATGAAGTGCTCCAGCGGCTGCCCCCTGGCCTTTACCATGGAGCTCGTGCCCCACCAGGTCATGAAGGCGGTCCAGCTCGGCCTCAAGGACAAGCTGCTCGAGGCCAACACGAGCTGGATCTGCGCCACCTGCTACACCTGCTCGGTCCGGTGCCCAAATGACATCGACATCCCGAGGGTCATGGACCATTTGCGGCAGATGACCGAAGGCCGCGCGCTGCGAAAGAGCGAAAAGGACATTAAAACCTTCCACAAGTGCTTCCTGAAATCCATAAGGCGGCACGGGAAGGCCAGCGAGCTCGGCGCCATCGTGGGCTACAAGATGCGCACCGGGCATTTTTTCCAGGACATGGGCCTGGGCATGAAAATGATGAGCAGGGGCAAGCTCCATTTCCTGCCCGGGAACATACGGAATAAACAGGAAATCAAGGAAATCTTCAGAAAGGCGGAGGAAGAGGAAAAATGATGCTCTCATATTACCCGGGCTGCTCCCTGGAAGGATCGGCAAACGAGTACGACCGGTCCACCAGGTCCGTGTTCGCAAGCATCGGCGTTGAGCTCAAGGACCTGGAGGACTGGAACTGCTGCGGCGCGAGCTCGGCCCATATCTTCAACGAGAAGCTTTCCATCGATCTTCCGGCAAGGAACCTGCAGATTCTCGAGAAACAGGAGGCCGACATGCTGGTCTCCTGCGCAGCCTGCTACTCCAGGATGCGCAAGGCCGTCAAGGTCATAAAGGACCAGGGCCTGTCCCTTCCGGACGGCTCGACGTACGAGGGAAAGAACGAGGTCAGGTTTGTTCTCGATGTCCTGTTCGAGGACGCCATGCTGAAAAAGATTGGGGAGAAGGTCGCAGTGCCGCTGGAGGGCCTGAAGGTGGTCTGCTATTACGGCTGCCTGACCGTGCGTCCCCCCAGGGTCACGGGAGCGGAGCAGTACGAGAACCCGACGCGCATGGACGAGATCGTGGAGATCCTGGGCGCCACCGCATGCCAGTGGTCTTTCAAGACGGAGTGCTGCGGCGCGGGCCTGGCGCTTGCGCGCAGCGATCTTGTCATGAAGCTGACAGCGAAAGTCATGGACATGGCGCAGGAGGCGGGCGCGGAGGCGATCGTCGTGGTCTGCCCCATGTGCCACGCGAACCTGGACATGCGCCAGGAGGAAATGTCACAGGCTTTTAAAAAAACCTACGCCATGCCCGTTTACTACCTGACCGAGCTGATCGGTCTGGCTCATGGGCTCGATGAGGCCCCGGAATGGCTGGAGAAGCACCTCACGGACGCGAAGGGGCTGCTGGCCGGGAAGGGGTTGTTGTGAGGAGCGGGGCTGAAGCCCCGCACTGCGACATCGAACGATAGTAATGGAGTAATATAGAATGACGACACGAAAGGTTGGAGCCGTCATGGTCGTGGGGGGCGGGGTAGGAGGCATGGAAGCCTCCCTCAACCTGGCCAATGCCGGTTACAAGGTCTACCTTGTCGAGAAAGACGGCGCGATCGGCGGCCGCATGGCCCAGCTC
>JBDRLK010000636.1:0-5079 GCA_043813155.1 Pseudomonadota bacterium
AAATAATTATTTGTCCTCTTTCTTTTTTTCCGCGAGCCTCTGCCTTCGGCCGATAATCCAGTATACGCCGACAGCGGCCGCTCCAACGCCGACGAAAATAGCGGGTACTGTTTTCAGGGCTTTGCGCGTGGTGAGGGACAAGGGGTTGCTGCCGAGGTTTTCCTGCCATCCCAGGAAATCGAGGGAAACGTCCGACACATAAAGAACCGCCGTGCCGCCCAGCTCGCGCGCTCCCCAGATTTTATCCATGTACCTGCCCCTGTTTTCGGCTATGCGCCTGCGTGCCTCCTCCATGAGCTTTTCCCTCGCCCCGTAGATGGTGGCGCCCGTGGGGCAGGCCGCGGTGCAGGCAGGCTCTTCGAGCTCATTGCTTTTTATCTTGTCGTGGCACAGGACGCACTTTCGCACGTAGGGCACGGTTTCCGCCCACGTGTAGCGCGGGATGCCGAAGGGGCAGGCCATCATGCAGTAGCGGCAGCCCAGGCAGATGTTTGAATCGTAGACCACGGGCCCCTCGGCCGTCCTGCTCAGGGCGCCCACCGGGCAGGCTGAGGCGCAGGTCGGCTCCAGGCAGTGGCGGCAGTGCTGCCGCACGAACCGGTGACCGGGCCTGCGGATGACCGTGGTCCATCGCGTGGCGGAAAGGTCACTGACGCTCTTCTGCCAGCGCCAGGGGCGGTCCGTGCCGGTTTTATAGGTTGTCCTGCAGGCGGCAACGCATTTTTCACACCCGATGCACTTTGTTACATCGGTCAGAATGGCTGAATGGCTCATCGTGGAACTAAAGCGCCTCGTAGCACCCCATGTCGGTCACGCGGCCGGGAATGCCTATGCCGCTCAGGTCGTAGCGGAGCACGCCGTCGAGGTCGTATTGCGGCGCGCCGGTGTCCGTGCCCACGTCGATGCAGGGGGACGCATTGAGGAGGTGGTAATTCCATATTGCCCTGTTGACGAAAGCGGGCGCAAGGCTGATGCAGCCGGTGCCGCAGCCCACGCCGTCGCAGCTGGCCCCCATGACGTCGCTGTAGGTGATGGTGAAGGAGCCCGCGGTCGTCTCGTCGAGCTGGCTGTTGAGGTATGTCCCTGTGATAAAGCTGTACTCAGTGTTGTAATAGACGATGGAGTTGGTGATCCTGCAGAAAGAGCTGTCAATGGCGTTCCTGATGGCGCCGCCGTAACCGGAGCTTGATCCCTCTTCGGAATTCGCGATGTTATCGACAAGCGTGCAGTTCATCAGCAGGGGGTCGGAGTAGTAAAAATTGTAGATGGCCCCGCCCTGGTAGGAGGCTTTGTTGTTGAAGAAGAGGCAGTTTTCGAAAACGGTCCGGCCGATGTTGTCTTCGACGCCTCTCACGCCCGCGGCGCCGCCGTTCCATGCCGTGTTGTGGCGGAAAATCGTGTTTTTAACGAGCATGCCGCAGCTGCTCGTGAACAGGGCGCCCCCCATCTGCGCGTGGTTGTATTCGAAAATACAGTTTTCGATCGTCGGGGCGGCGTCCGAGCAGTATAGTCCCGCGCCCACGCCATCATCATCGTAGCCCCCGGTGATCGTGAACCCGTCGACCCTCGTGCCGCTTACGCAGCCCATGGACCCGACGCACCAGAACACGTGCGGCACCGTGTCGTTTCCCGAGATGATGGTCTCGTTGGCCCGCCAGTTGCGGTCATTGAGATCGGTCTCGGTCCCCAGGAAGCCGCCGTAAAGCGCATAGTCCTTGCGAAGATCGAGCTGGCCGGTTATCGTGTAGGTTCCTTTCTTGACCCATATCTCGTCGGGATAGGCGTTCAGCGCGGTCTGGACATTGTTGAAGGCCGTTCCCCAGGTCAGGCCGTCCCCGCCGCTTATTGCCCAGTCCACGTAGCGGATCTTCCTTGTGCAGTCGTCGCCGATCCAGCCCGGCAGGCAGGTTGTGCAATCCGTGCCCGGGTCGTAGTTGGCGATGCAGAAGTTGCAGTCGCGCGCCGGGTCCCAGTGGCCCGGGCAGATGTGGCAGAATTCCCCGGTCCAGTGGGTCCTGCACCTGCACACGGGCGGTGTGGAGCCTGCATCGCAGGTGCCGTTCTGCGTGGGCGGGTTGTCGTAGCAGTCCCGCTCCCTCTCCCCCCTGCGGTCGCAGGAATCATACCAGTACAGGTCGCCGGTGGCTTCATCGCATCCCAGGTAATCGTCGACCGTGCAGCATCTTTCCCCGTCCTCCCAGCACACCTGGCCGTCGCCGCAGGGGTTTCCCGGGTTAATGCACCCGCCGTCGCCGTTGCAAATCTCCTCGCCGTTGCAGAAGCTCTCGTCCTGCGCGCATGCCGCGCCCGAGCCCTTGTTGGTCCAGTCCGCCCTGTTTGCATAGGTGTCGCAGTGCTGGCAGTCGTTGCCCGGATTGTCGGAATCGTGGAAGCGGCACCTCCCGCCGATAAGGCAGTACCCTTCATCGACCGAATTGGAGCATTCATGAGCTTCCTCGTTGCACTCATCCGTCGTGCAGTCGAACCCGTCGTTGCACGTCTCCGCCGGCCCGACGCACTCGCCCTCATCGTTGCACCGGTCATCGGACGTGCACCAGATGCCGTCGTTGCACTCCGTGCCCGTGCCCGGCCATTCACCTTCCCGGCAGGCGCGGCCCGCGTCGGAGGGCTCGCCGCACGTTTCAGCGCCGTTGCAGAAGTTGCCGTCACTGCAGTCGCCGTCCCCGTGGCAGGAGAACTCGCACTCATCCGTGCACCCGTCGTCCTGGTCTCCGTTCTTGCCGTCGTCGCATTCCTCTTCGCCGCCCTCGTCCAGGTATGAATCGCCGCAGGTGCTCTCCTGGCAGTTTCCGCCGCGGCATATCCTGCGCGGGCCATCGTCGCATTTCTCGCCTTCCTCCATGGGGTTGCGCTGCTCGCATTTGTGGGCGTCCATATTGCAGAATTCCTCGCCGTTGCACGGGTTCTCGTCGTCCGGGCAGTCCCCGTCACCTTCGCAGGCCCGCGTGCAGTCGTCATCGCAGCCGTCCATACCCGGGGGGTCGCAGAACTCGCCCGCGCCCGTGTCAATAAACCCGTCGCCGCATTCCGACTCGCGGCTTTCCTCGTCGAGGCAGATGATCCTGGGCGGGCCGGGGTCGACCACGTGCCCGTCATCCTCGGGATCGCCGTCCTCGCACGTGTGCTCCCCGCTGCACTTCTCCACGCCGTTGCAGGGCTCGTCATCGCTGCACTCGGCGTTGTTGTGGCACGTGTAGCGGCACGCGTCCGTGCACCCGTCATCGTCATCGCCGTTCCGGCCGTCGTCGCATTCCTCGCCCTCGTCCTCGTCGACGTCGCCGTCGCCGCAATTCGGCGGTATCACGATCTCCTCATCCTGCATGTCTTCGCCCGTCGCGTCCCTCGCCTCATCACCGGCGGCGTCGGAGACGTCTTCCCCCGCGGCGTCGGTTGTCATGTCCGCCTGGTCGTCGACCGCGTCTTCGGCATCATCGTCTGTATTGAACTGGGTCGAGCACGCGGCCATGGCCAGGAAAACAAAGGGTATGAAAGACCCAACCAGTATTTTATTCATTTCATCCTCACTGCTGCGGTTTTCGTTTTGAGTAATAAAATTAATTTGGGATATATAGATAATTCATCTTTTGAGCAAAGTCAAAGTCATATTCTATCGGCGGGTCCGGGTTTTTTTCGGGCGCGAGCCCTCGCGGAGCACCTGGTTGTGGCGGAAGCAGTCGGTCGTGTGGTCGTTCACCATGCCCGCGGCCTGCATGTAGGCGTAGCAGATGGTCGGCCCGACAAAGGCGAACCCGCGTTTTTTCAGATCTTTGCTCATGGCCTCGGCCTGGGCGGTTTTCGCCGGAAGCTGCTTTAGAGACCTGAACCGGTTTACCCTGGTCTTGCCGCCCGCCAGCCGCCAGACGTAGGCATCGAAGCTGCCGAACTCCTTCTGCACTTCCAGGAAGCTGCGGGCGTTTGTGACCGCGGATTTCACCTTCAGCCTGTTGCGGATTATGCCGGGGTCGGCAAGCAGCTTTTCGATTCGCTTTTCAGTGTAGCGCGCCACCTTCTCCGGGTCGAAGCCGGCGAAAGCGCGCCGATACCCTTCGCGCCTGTGCAGGATGGTCCTCCAGCTCAGCCCGGCCTGGGCCGCGTCGAGCACGAGGAACTCGAAATGCCTGCGGTCGTCGTGAACCGGCACGCCCCACTCCCTGTCGTGATAGTCGATCATGACAGGGTCGCTTCCGACCCAGGCGCATCGTGTTACTGCGTTTTTCCCGCTCATGCCGCCTCCTTTACGTGAGTCATGGGTCCCGCGATCCGGCCTTACAGGATGGGCGTCGTGCAATCCCAGTCAAAGGTAATGGCGCCAACCTCGGGCGTCAGCTCGTCCTCCGTGGTGTACAGCCGCACCTCGAGCTGGATGAAATGCCCCTCGGGCAGGGTCTCGGGAATGGGCTTGGGCGACACGTCGTCGGGCACCTCGACCAGCGTGACCCAGTCGGCGTCCCTCAGGTCGTCAAGGTGGTCCGAGGTGCGGGCGCGGATGACGATGGACGTGCCGCCCGGCACGATGGCTTCCCAGGAGATCTCCTTCCAGTGAACGGAGTGGCCCGGGCAGGCCTCGAAGATCTGGTTGTACCAACCCTCGCGGGTCGTGAAGGTCCGCAGGCTGTAGCCGATCATGTCGCTGTACGTGTACGGCGCGGCTCCCACCGGGATCATGACACGGTCGACCAGGACCGGGTGCTCTCCGCTGCGGTCCAGGTAGAAGTGCGTGACCCACCCGTGGGCGCCGCCCGGGTTCTGCGTCACGCCCCACACGTCGCCGGAGAAATCGACGGCAATGCCGTTGCCCGTGTCCGTGGGATTGCTCCCGTCGCTCGCGTTCCAGGTCTCGAGTATGGTCAGCGTTTCCGGGTCATAGAGGAACACGTCGGAGCTTTCCGTGCTGATAGCGTAAACCCAGCCGTCCTCGTCCACGGCAACGCCGCGGGTGGGCGAGGGCATGGTGTCGGGCGCATGGGTCCAGCCCGACGCCTCGTCGTAGCGGTACAGGTGGCCGTCGTAGGTCGTGATGTAGACCTGGCGGTCCGCGTTGATGGCAATGCCGTAGGG
>JBDRLK010000637.1:0-2489 GCA_043813155.1 Pseudomonadota bacterium
TCCTGGCGGCCGCGGGAGGGCCAGCAGGGAGACGTCCACGGCGCCGGCGTGCTCCCGGAGCCGGCGGTGGAGCTCCTCGTAGGGTACCCGGGCGAGCTCATGGGCCGGGATGCTCCAGCCCGATACAACGCGCCGCATGAGAAGGTCGAACTCGCCGGGCAGAAACATGGGCAGCAGCCTTCCAAGAATTTCGGCGAAATCAAAAACCTGGGACTTCTGAAGACCGGGCACGTCGATGATAAACGAGCTGAAGGAGCCCGTGTCCACGGGCGAGAGCCTGAAGGTTTTTATCTTTGACCTGGGGATGCTGATCCAGCCCAGGCCGAAGGTCACGGCCACGGCCACGCCCACGGCGCTCGAGGCCAATGCCCTGGGCATATCGCTTTTCGGCTTGAGCTCGAACTGAAAAGCCCTGTGCGGCTGCTCCCACGCATAGGTGGGCCGGCCGAAGATCCATGAAACGAGGTTGAAAAGATCGTCGGCGCTCAGGGGGCTGAGCCACCAGCCCCGGGTCATGCCGGGGCCCATGGTCATGTTCCTGTGCATGAGCACGATGCGCGAAGTGAAATCCTTTCCAACCGTGTTGGGCATGACACCTTTGCGGTTCGCTTCCAGGACGCAGCGGAGCAGTGCCTCGATGCGCGGCTCGGGGATGGGAAGTTTTTCCAGGGCATGGGAGGCGCCCGTGGGGTCGTTTTCCGACGGGCTGCACAGGGGGACGGGCCCGGGCTCGCGAATCTCCACGCCGAGCTGAAGCAGCGTGCCGATGAAGATCTTGAGCTGCTCGTGAATATCCGCAAGGGAAACCATGTGCCAGGCATTGCCCGACCGGACATGCAGCTTGCTCATGATGACCCCCCTGTCCTCGCGCATCTCCATGAGCTCGCTGAAACGGATGTTGTAGGGTTTTTCATTGGAGCAGCCGCACACGCGCCTGTCCGTGATGACGATGTGGTCGAACCAGTCCCCGCCGAATGTCATGTCGCCGAAGCCAAGGATCTGCTCGCCCATGGTGTGATCGAGCCCCGCGCTGGCGTGCGTGAGCGCCGGATCGATTCTGTCACGGGGAATATAGGGGAAGAATTGAAGCTTCTTGTGAACAAGATGCCGGCAGATCAGCGTGTGAATGGTGGCGCCGCCGTGCAGCAGCCCCTGGATGCCATGGAAGCCCGCGGAGCTCATGCGCTCTTTTCTTCCACGCAGCCTTCTTCCGCCAGCTCCCGCAGGAACCGTGTCAGGTCCTTGTCGGCCTTCTGCCTTGTAACGTCGAATTCCTCGACAAGGGCGGATGATATCTGCGAAAAAGTGCGGGGCACGGCCAGGTGCTCCCAGATGAAGCTGCCCGTGTCATTCAGCGTAAAGAGGCACCGGCTGCTGACGATGCTGCTGCCCACGGGAACAAGAATCGTGTCCTCCCCGATCTTGCGCGCCACCACATCCGGGCTTCTTGTCCACTTCTTTTCGCACATGGGGGTTGCTTCAGAACGCGCCTTCGGGGCGGGCGTGGATGAAGACACTGTCGACGTACACGTCCTGGACCGTGCCGTCCGTGATGCCGCTGAGCACGAAGACGCATTTCATGTCCTCGGTGGTAGGATACCAGTTATCCAGGGAAATGCCGGTGTCCGAGTTCGAGTCCACCTTGAGTGAAGCCTGGCTCATGCCGGGCCGGCGGTCGATCGTGATCTCCACGAAGTGCCAGGTGTCGTCCTGGAACACGGAGGCGCTGCTGAATCGTTCCTCCTCGTCCAGCACCGTCCCGTCGCCCCGGATCCACCACCAGTACAGCCACACGTCCTCCTCCGAGGTGTTCTCGCCCGAAATGCCGATCCCTGTCCAGTCCACGCGATCGTCGAGCCTGAGCTGCATGCTCGCCTTGACGTAGTCGTCAATGGGCTCGAAATAGCCGTTGTCCGACAGGCAGAATTTTACGCAGGCATAGCCGTGGGATACCGCGTCCTCGTCGTGCACGACGATATCAAGGAAGTCGCTTCCGTGGGGAGCACCGCCCCCAGTCACAACGGTGGCGGTGCCGCCGCCGTTCTGCAGCATGAAATCGACCGAGTACCCGGACACTTCGATCGAATCCCTGTGCTCCCCCACGTACAGCCCGGCCTCGTTCGGCGAGCTTGCCGAGCATGGGGAGCCGTTTCCGCCGCCGCAGGGCGCCGCGTCCCCGCCCGACGTGAGCGCGCTCTTGACCTGGGCGGGCGCGGGGTAGGTCCCGTTGTTTTTCTCGTACTGCGCGATATACAGCGCCGCTGCGCCGGTCACGTGCGGGGCGGCCATGGAAGTTCCCGATAGATCGTTGTAATCCTGGTCATAGTAACAGCACCAGTAATGTCCGCCCCCCGAACACACAGTGTCCCTGTACGTGGGGCAAACCGTTGTAACGCATCCCTTGGCGCAGCCGCCGTTGTCACAGCACACTATGCGCCCCGGGTTCTGAAGCGCCCCGCACATCACCTTGCCGACGGGACAGATAACCT
>JBDRLK010000638.1:0-13322 GCA_043813155.1 Pseudomonadota bacterium
GATGGAGCTTTTTTCCACGGAGCGCGGCTTCGTGGTGCTGCTTCGCGGCGCCCACGTGGACCTCGTTGCAACCGCGGGCGACGCCAAACGGATGATCGTGTCCAGGACCGTCATCGAAAGCCTGAAAAAGACCGGGCAGGCCGTTATCTCGCGGGACGCGTGCAGCGACGTGCAGTTTCGCCAGGGCCTCAGCATTATCGAGGGAAAGCTGCGGACCATTATCGCCGTCCCGATCCTGGACGACGGGAACGTGCTGGGGTTTCTGCAGGTGGACAGCTCCAGGCCGTCCGCGAAAATCGGGCAGGACGCGCATGCGCTGCTGGGCAGGATTGCCAGGTGCCTGGGAGGCGCTGTTCGAAGAAGCTTTGAAACGAAAACATCAAAGAGCGCGGCCGAGCCGTCCGCGGATTTCATCGCCGCGTCGAAGGTGATGAAAGCGCTTATCGGCAACATCGAAAAAGCGGCGCGCGCCGGCTCAACGTGCGTTATCTACGGCGAGACCGGGACGGGCAAGGAGATCACGGCGAGGATGATCCACGAGCGCAGCGCCAGGAAGGGCGGCCCTTTTATCGCCGTCAACTGCGCCGCGATCCCGGAGACCATCATCGAAAGCGAGCTCTTCGGCTTCGAGAAAGGCTCGTTCACGGGCGCCTACAAGACAACGGCCGGCAAAATCGAGCTTGCCGACGGGGGCACGCTGCTGCTGGACGAGATCGGCGACATGTCCCTCTACGCGCAGGCCAAGCTGCTTCGCTTTCTGCAGGAGCGCGTATTTTACCGCATCGGCGCCAAGCGCTACATCAAGGTCGACGTTCGGGTCATCGCGGCCACGAACAAGGACCTCATGGAGCAGGTCAGGGAGGAACGGTTCAGGCAGGACCTCTACTACAGGCTCGCCGTCATCCCGCTTGTTGTGCCGCCGCTCAGGGAGCGCAGGGACGACATCCCGGTCATGATCGAAAGATTTCTCGACCATTTCTGCAGGGAGCTCAAGAGGCCGCCGCTGACGCTTTCGTCCGGCATGATGGAGAGGCTGGTATCGTACGCATGGCCCGGGAACGTGCGGGAGCTTCGCAACATGATGGAGCGCTTTGCCGTGCTCGGCTACGAGCCTGACAGCGCCGAGGCGGGTATGCTGCTGGAGCCCGGCAGGGTGAGCATGACCGGCGAGGGGGCGGCCGCCGACCAGGGCGAAAAGGCCGCCATCGTCGACGCCCTGAAAAAAAACCGGGGCAACAAATCAAAAGCCGCCGCGGATCTGGGCATCTCCCGGCCCACGCTGGACAAGAAGATAAAAAATCACGGGATCGATATTTTCCAGTAGCTGCGTGCCCCTGGGGCGCCGGGTGTGCGGCCCATTGGGGCGCCGGTACGGAGGCTTGCGCCGGCGGGGCGTAAAGCCCCTGCACTACCCAGTTCTACAAGCATTTTGATGTGTTACCTTGATTTGAACCATGCCAAAAGATCAATGGGTAAGAGAGGTCCCATTGAACCGGGGCACTGGAATTAATTTCTCTATGGATTTTTAAGATTGTGCACTACTTTTTATAGGATTCCATCTTGATCTTGGGCTTTGGCTTGCCGATCGAGGTCTTCTGGTCGGTGTACGGGTTGAGGTCGTCCTTCGAGCTCGTCTTTGTGTCCGGCGTTGATTCGAAATCCTTGTTCACCTTGGTGGTCATCCCTGCCTTGATGGTGACAGTGAACGTATGCGTCTTGCCGGAGGGCAGGGAAAAGCTCACCTTGTGAGGCCCCTGGTTCAGCATGATGGGGCTTGTCTTTGTAATCGGGGTTTTTCTGCCCGTGGGTTTCCCGTCGACGGAAACGCCGGCCTCGGGTTTTGTGGTCGCAACAAGATAGCCCTGCCCTTTTCCCGCCTTGGCGGGCTGGCTCTGTTTCGTATCAACGACTGCTTCCTTCCCGCCCTTACTCTTCTTTTTATTTTCCGCCTGCCCGGCCGTGGCAGGGACGGCAATGTTTTTCCGGTTCTGCTTTGTCTGCGGCTCATCGACCGCGTTATTGCCCGCGTCATCATTGTCAAGGCCTGCAAGGGCCTGGTCGAGCGCATTCACGCTGTTGCCGCTCGCCTGGGGCTGCGGCTGCTCGGCGGGACTGTTCGCCGGGGCGTTCACCTCGAGCCGGTCCAGGGTTCCCAGGGCCACCCGGGGCGCCACGAGGTCGGCTTGCGCGGCAATGGCTGCGCTGTCCCGCCCCCGGCCGGATCGCAGATAGCCGTAGTAAAGCCCCGCGCCGAGGGTAAAGAAAATGAGAGCAGTGAGGGCGAGCCGAACCCTTCCCTTCCTGTTCCCGTCGCCCGCCAGCGCTCCCATGCAGGCCGCTTCAAAGGCTTTCACGTCATCATAGCGCTCGGTGCGGTCCTGGCTCAAGGCTTTTTCGATCACCCTGTCGATCGTTTTGGAAACATCCTTTCTTAACTGTGAGACCTTCGGAAAATTGCCGATCGGGACGCGGCCCGTGAAAAGCTCGTAGAGCAGCACGCCGAGCGAATAGATGTCCGCCCTGCGATCGGTGTCCTTCTCGCCCATGCGCTGCTCGGGCGACATGTAGTTGAAGGTCCCCAGGATCGCCGCGGTCTGCGTCAGGGATGTCTTGTCTTTTTCATACTCCACGTGCGCGATGCCGAAGTCGGATATTTTCGCGCCTTCCCCCGTGAGCAGGATATTGGTGGGCTTCAGGTCCCTGTGGATGATTTTCCTGTCATGGGCATAGGACAGGGCCTCGGTCACGTCGGCAATGAGCGCGGCGACCTCGCCCGGGGAAAGGCCGGACTCCCTGAGCTTCGCGGCCAGGTTGAAGGGGATGTGCTCCATGACGATGTACATGTAGTTTTCATGCCTGCCCTTGTCGATCAGCTTCACGATGTTCTTGTGGTCAAGGCTCTCGAGGATCTCGGTCTCGCGGTCGAAGCGCTTCTTGATGATCTCGTTTTCCCCGGAGGAGTAGTAGAGGATCTTGACGGCCACGGCTTTGCCGTCTTCGCCCGTTGCCCTGTAGACCACGCCCATGCCGCCGATGCCGATGAGCTCCTCCAGGTGATACTTTCCGAAATCCATGCCCGCCAGGTCCTGTTCAAAGGGCATGTCCCGCGGCTTCGGAGTGGTGCCAAGGGATGAGAGATTGATCTTTTCCCTGCACCCGGTGCACTTGACCCATATCACGCCCGGGTCGGTCTCGATCTTCTTCCTGCAGTATGGGCAGATAACGGTCATGGAAATTGTAATTCAGGCGAGCCCCGCCTCACCATTCGACCATTAAAGCACATTCTGTCTTGGAAATATACATGTGTTCACAGGCCGAAATGTTTACAAAATGTAAACAACCCGCGTTTTACGATTTGTCAAAAGCAGAAAACCTGCAGCAGGTAAAAAGCCTGTTTTCCGTGGTTTTTCATGTTCCGGAGCCATGGCACATGGCTTGCTCGATAAGACATGCACCCAACGCAGAAAAAAATAAAAGGAGACCGGCAATGAAAACAAAAAGTTATTGCTCAGTAACCCTTACCGTGGCAATCCTCCTGTTTGTGGCCGGCCTGAGCCATGCCGACGAGGAAGTCCAGGTCAATGCCAACGCCATGAACAACGCTGACGCGCTGTTCGAGCTTCTCGAGCAGCCCCAGGCCGCACAGCCTGCCGCGCAGCCGGCGGTGGACCAGCCCGAAGCCGGTGCGCCCGAGCTGGCCCCCAAGAGCCTGGAAACGCTCAAGGACTTCTTTGACAGGGCTGTAGTGCGGGGCTTTAGCCCCGCTGGACGGAATAAAACCCCGAACCGATTGATTAATTGAGGTGGGTGATGAAAGACGAGGAACCAGAGAAAACGCAGTGTTCAGAGAGCAGCGGATCGCTGCTTCGGGCCGGCACGTCCGTGTGGCTGTCCGGCCGCGCCAGGCAATCCGGGCAGTCGGTCATGGCCGGAATCCGCAAACCGCGCGGCCGGATGCACTGGCCCGGCTATCGCGTCGGGCACAGCTCCTGGAACACGTCCTTTCCCAATGCGCAGCACCTGGACTGCCGCCGATAACATTATAGCTGCCGAACGCTCTTTTTCCCGGCATGGATACCGTATCCGAAATAGTCGGAATGGGACTGCTTGAGATGACCTCGACAACGAGCAGCGCGACCCGGCTGAAAAAACGCGCTGATCACGCGGGCGGCTGCCGCCGGGCTGCGGCCGCAAGGTCTTCTGGGAGCTCTTGATCTTTCCTCCATATGATGGTTAATTAATTGAAATCGCAACGATCGTTCTGTAGCTGCACGCCCTTCGGCGTGCCCGGCAGCTGCGCGCCCCTGGCGCGCTGATTTCGGGCGGGCCGAGGGCCAGCAGCTACAACATAGAGTATGTGTCGCTGTCGGTCGGGAGATAAATCGACAGGCTCGCCCGCAGCACCATTTGGAGGCCACATGCCCGAGCAATACTATCGCCTGGGGTGCGACATAGGCGGCACCTTCACGGATTTCGTGCTTCTCAACGACAGGACCGGCGAGCTCAAGATCTACAAGTGCCTGACCACGCCCGCCGACCCGTCCGACGCGGTGGAAGAGGGGATTCGGGAAATGGAGAAAAAGACGGCCGGCTTCATCCCGGAGCTCGACGAGGTCATTCACGGCACAACGCTCGTGATCAATTCGATCATCGAGCGCAAGGGCGCGAAAACCGGGCTCATCACCACGAAAGGGTTTCGCGACGTGCTGGAGTTGGGCAGGGAGATCCGCTACGCGCCCTACGACATTTTCGCCGAGTTCCCCAAACCGCTTATTCCAAGGAGGCTGAGGGTCGAGGTGGACGAGAGGGTCCGCGGCAACGGCACGGTGCTCAAAAGCCTTGACAGGGACGAGGCCCGCGCCGTGGTGCGAGGGCTCATCGACGGCGGCGTCACGTCCATTGCCGTCTGCCTCCTCAACTCTTTCGAAAACCCTGCGCACGAGCTCGCGATCAAGCAGATCATCCTCGAGGAAAAACCATACATGTCCGTCTCCGTGTCCTGCGAGGTGCTGCCGCAGATCCGCGAGTACGAGCGCACGAGCACAACGGTGACCAACGCCTACGTCAAACCGCTCACGGGAAGCTATCTGACCAGGCTGCGCGAGCGGCTCGCGTCCATCGGCTTCGGCGGCAAGCTCTTCATCATGCTCTCCAGCGGCGGGATCACGTCGGTCGAGACAGCGGCCGAGTATCCCGTGCGCATCATCGAGTCCGGGCCCACGGCTGCCGTGATTTCGGGCCAGTACTATGGCAGGCTCTTCGGCATCCCCGAGATGTTCTGTTTCGACATGGGCGGGACCACGGCAAAATCCTGCCTGATCCAGGGAGGCGTGGCCGGCGTTGTTCCCACGTTCGAAGTGGGCAGGGTCCAGCGCTTCATGAAAGGAAGCGGCCTGACCATCCAGGTGCCGGTGGTGGACCTCATGGAGATCGGGGCGGGCGGCGGCAGCATTGCCAAGGTCAGCAGGCTGGGCACGCTGCAGGTCGGCCCGGAGAGCTCGGGCGCGGACCCGGGGCCCATCTGCTACCGGAGGGGAGGGGAGGGACCGGGCGTGACCGACGCGGACCTGCTTCTCGGCTACCTGGACGAAAACTATTTTCTCGGCGGCGAGATGAAGCTCGACAGGGAAGCTGCGCGCCTCGGCATCGAAGAAAAAATAGCCAAACCCCTGGGCGTGGATTTCATCCAGGCCGTGTGGGGCATTCACGACCTGATCAACGAGACCATGGCCGCGGCCGCGAAAACCCATATCGCGGAAAAGGGGGGCAACCCGAAAGTGGTCACGGTCGCGGCGTTCGGCGGCGCGGGCCCGGTGCATGCCTATGGACTGGCGAAGAAGCTTGGAGCGCCCAGGGTCATCGTTCCTCCCAACGCGGGCGTGGGCTCGGCGCTCGGCTTTTTCACGGCGCCGCGCGCCTTTGACCTGGTGCGGAGCCACAAGGTCTCGCTCGATGCCGCGGACTTCGATGAAATCGAAAAAATCTTCAAGGAGCTGGAAGCCGACGGAAGGAAAACGATCCGGATGTCCGGCGGGGAAGAAGAGATCAGCTTTGCGCGGTCCGTTGACGTGAGGTTCGTGGGGCAGGGGTCGGAGACCAACCTGCCCGTTCCCGAGCCCTGCTTTACCGACGTGGAGAGGGCGGCCATACGCAAACGTTTCGATGACACGTACGAGAAGCTCTATGGAAGGACCTATCCGGACTCGCCCGTCGAGCTCATCAACTTCAAGGTGCGCGCCAGCCTGCCCGAGAGGCTGCTGCAGCTTCCCAAGATGAAAAAGCCCGGCAAGGGCTCGGAGCAGGATGCAATCAAGGGCGAGCGGCCGGCCTACAGCGCCGTTGCCGGCGATTTCATTCCCTTCACGGTCTATGACCGCTACAGGCTCTATCCCGGCGCAAAGCTCAAAGGCCCGGCCATTGTGGAGGAAAGGGAGTCTACCGTCATCATCGGAGAGGACGCCGCCGCGTCGGTGGACGAGTACGGCTTCCTGTGGATCGACATGAAAAGGGAGGAGGTGTAGCCATGGCGGAAAAAACAGTGACATTCGATCCCATCACCATCGAGATTCTCTGGCGCAGGCTTCTTTCCATCGTGGACGAGGCGGACAGCACGGTCTCGAGAACCGCCTTCTCGAGCCTGCTTCGCGACGCGCACGATTACACGTGCATGTTCACGGACCGGAAAGGCAGGGAGCTTGCCCAGGGCACGTTCGCCACGCCCGGCCAGTCCGGCGCCATGGCCCTGGGAATAAAGAACCTTGTGAGCGCGCTGCCCGGGGGAAGCTGCAACCCCGGCGACGTTTTCATCACCAACGACCCCTGGGCCCTTGCCGGGCACCTCAACGACGTGTGCGTCATGAGCCCGATCTTCTACAAGGACAAGATCACGGCCTTTACGGCCTGCGTGTTCCACCACTCGGACATCGGCGGCCGCGTGTCGTCGGACAACCACGACGTGTACGAGGACGGCCTGTTCATCCCCCTGGTCAAGCTCTACGACGCGGGCACGCTCAACGAGGCGGTCATGGAGATGATCCGCTGGAACGTGCGCACGCCCGACGAGGTCACGGGCGACATCCGCTCGCAGATCGCGGCCAACCACGTTTGCGCGGAAAAAGTCTGCCTCCTGCTGGACGACTACGGCCTCGGCGGCCTGGACGAGCTGGCCGACGAGGTCATCGGCCGCACGGAAAAGAGCCTTCGTGCGGCCATTGAAAAAGTCCCGGACGGCACCTACCGCGCAGAGGGGATCATCGAGCAGATGGAGGGGCGCGGGGATCTCGTGATCAAGGCGAAGGTCGACGTCAGGGGAAGCGACATCATCGTCGACCTGGACGGCTCCTCGCCCCACGTGAACTGGGGCGGCAACGTGGTCTACAACTTCACTTATGCCTACGTGCACATGGCGGTCAAGAGCATCTTCGACCCCGACATCCCGAACAACGACGGGTGCGCCGCGCCCATCACCCTGAAAGCGCCCGAGGGAAGCGTGGTCAACTGCAAATTCCCTGTGGCTGTGGCCGCGCGCATGCAGGTCGGCCATTTCATGACCGAGATCATCTACAAGGCCCTGGCCGATGCCGTGCCCGACAGGGTGATCGCGGGCAGCGGAGGCACGCCGGCCACCATGAACGTGTTTTACGGCAAGCGCGGCACGGGCAAGCCCTGGCACTGCGTGATCATCCGGGGCGGCGGCATGGGCGCCGGCGCGCACAGCGACGGGGACTACGACTACATCTTCCCGGCCAACGGCGCCAACACGCCGGTGGAGATCCTGGAGAGCGACACGCCGCTCATCGTGGAAAAGCGCGAGCTCCTTCCCGACTCGGGCGGCCCCGGCAGAATGAAGGGGGGTCTCGGCCGGCGCGTGGTCTTCAGGGTGCCGGACGATGAGTACGCCCCGATCCCGCCCGTGAATCTCGGCATCCAGTCGGGCAGGCTCCGCTACCCGCCCGAGGGTCTGGCCGGGGGAAAGGACGGGCGCAAGGCGCTTTTCGAGGTCAACGGCAGGACCGGCAACCCCTATGGCCTGACCCAGCTCGAGCCCGGCGACGTCGTGACCATGGACGCGGCAGGCGGCGGCGGCTACGGCGACCCGCTCGAGCGCGACCCCGGGCGCGTGGAAGAGGACGTTGCCGACGGCTACGTGACCGTGGAGCGCGCAAAAAAGGATTACGGCGTTGTCCTCGAACCCGGGACCATGAAGCTCGACCCGGCCGCCACAGAAACCCTGCGCAAATCCCTGAAAAAGTAGCCGCGGGCCCTTGGCCCGCCTGTATTCGGCACGCCGAGGGCGCGCAGCTACAAGCGTATCACGGGCAGGTCGATGCGCGACGGGCGGGGGCTCCCGTAGGCCATGGTCAGATATTGTGTGGTTCCCTTCATGGTCCCGGGTCAGATCGTCACGTCGTGCTCCGCGCCGTTGATGACAAGCGTGTAGGTCCCCGGCGCGCACAGATCGATGACGACCGTGATGAGGTAGTTGTTGAAGCAGCCGCACTCGCCCTGCATGTTGACCACGTCCTCGGTCAGCGTGAGCGTGCCGCCTTCCTGCGCAAGGTCCACGATCACGGTGCCGCCGCAAACGATGAGCTGGGCGTGGTACTGCACGGTGGCCGCCGTGGGGCTTGCGCTGGTGGTAATATCAACGTCCTGTGGAAAATCCTCGGGTCCGCAGGTGGACGTGGCTTCCTGGAAAACGGCATCAAAGGAATCAATCCGGAGAATCGAACATTCAGCATCGCCGCACGCGAAAGCAGCGGCGGAAAGCGCGCAAAGCGACAGGCAAATAAAAACCCTCTTTATCCGGAGCATAGAAAATTCTTACACCATTTTCAGGCAATAATCAAACAAGACGCGGGCCGCACCGGCTGCAATGTGTTGCGGTGTCCTCGCGATGACACTCCATAATGTGTCATTACCGAGCCAGCGTTCATGACAAAGGCGCGGCAATCTGAGCCCTATTTGCCTGAAGTTAACGCGTATGGGCTAAAGCCTTCCCTACCCCACGTGTGTTTGAAAAGCGTTGATAAATGTCACGTTTTCGAGTAAAATATATTATTCACAACTTGCAAGAGAGCCAGGCGGGCCTTTTCCGCCGGGCACAAAGACGGAGGTTATGATGAAATCCAAGCTTCTTTTCGGCGGCATTGCTCTTCTTCTTCTCGTGGGGCTTGTGACCTACTTTTCCGGCTTCATGGCATGCCAGGAGCGTTCGAGCCCGAACCAGGGCCTCATTCCGATTGGCGGCGACTGCACGCAGGGCGGCCAGTGCGACATCGGGCTCGTTTGCGCGCACGACGGCACGTGCCAGGACCCGGGAACGGGCATCATTGGCACAAGCCAGGCCGGGGGCACCTGCAATGACACGGACGGTTGCGGCTACGGGCTCGTGTGCGGGCCCGACGGCCGCTGCATTCCAGGAGGCATTGCCGACGGGGGCGACGGGTGCGGGTCCACGGAAGACTGCCAGTACGGGCTGATATGCAGCTCGATTTTCAGGTGCGATGTGCCGGGCACGGGATCGGTCGGCCACCCCTGCGTGGGCGCCGAGGACTGCCTCGGGGACCTGGTGTGCGCCGGTGACGGCACGTGCCAGGAGCCTGAGGGCGTGGGCGGTCCGGGTGACCCTTGCGAGGAGACCATGGACTGCCGCATGGGCCTGGTCTGCTTTCTCACGAGCACCTGCCAGCCGCCCGAGTTCTGGAGAGGCGTTGACTGCTCGCAGTCAGAAGATGACGAGGACGACCCCGACGTGCCTTTCAAGGTCTGGTTCGAGGTCCCGCGGGGCGAGCAGGTGACGGAGTTCTACAGGCTTCCTTTCCCCAACAACATCCGCATACGCAACGGCAAGGTGGACCTCACGGGCCACGAGGCGCCGGCCACGCCGCTCGGCGGAGGCTTTATCCAGATGTACCTCGACGCGATAGAGGACGAGATGACGGGCTTCAGCCCCCAGGGAGCGATCTACGTCCGGTTCAGCAAATCGCCGGACTTCGACTCCATCTCCCTGAGCGGCGACAACCGCAACTTCTACATCGTCGACATCACGCCGGAATCGGACGGCTATGGAAACGGCTGGTCCTTCGGCATGTTCGTGACCACGGACCGCGGCAAGTACATCTGCCAGAACTGGATGGCGCTCAAGCCCGCGGACGGCAGCCCCCTGCGCCACGCCACCACCTATGCCGTTATCGTGATGGACACCATCACGGCCGCTGGAAGCGGCGCCGGCGTCCAGAGGGACGATGACTTCGAGGCCGTCATGGGCGCGTCGGAGCCTTCGGACCCCAACCTGCGGCAGGCATGGCAGGATTACGCGTCGCTGCGCGACTATTTTGCCGATCCCGAGGTGGATGATTACAACCAGCAGGATTACGTCGTGGCCGCGGCCGTGTTCACGACCATGGACCCGGACGCGCTCATGGAAAACTTCCGCGACAAGATCAGCGACGACTGCAGCGGTGCGGGCTGCGACGATCTCCCCGACCCTGGCCCCATCGGCATGTCGCTGGAAGACCAGAACGACGATTATTACGAGATATCGGGCACCGTGAAAGTGCCGGTGTTCCAGAAGGGAACCGCGCCCTACCTTGCCGCCGGCGGCGGCGTGGATTTCGACGGCAGCGACATCCCCATCATCCAGCGCAACGAGAACGTGAACTTCACGCTCAGCGTTCCCAAGGGAACGCCGCCCGACAGCGGCTGGCCCACGGTCATCTACGCCCACGGCACGGGCGGCAGCCACACCTCTTTTATCGACAACGACGTGGCGTCGACGCTTGCAAGCGTCGATGTCACGGTGGATTCCACCCCCATGACGGTCAAGTTCGCGGTCCTCGGCATCGACGCGGTGCAGCACGGCACGCGCAAGGCGGGCTCGGAGCTCGAGTCCGACGTGCTCTACTTCAACTTCATGAACCCGCCGGCGGCCAAGTACAACGCGGTCCAGGGAGCTGCCGACAACTTCCAGCTCGTGCGCATGATCCAGGGCATGAACACGGTCCCGGAGACTGTCGCCGGCGTGGCCGACGACGTGAAGCTCGACCCGGCCCAGATTTACTACTTCGGCCATTCCCAGGGCTGCCTCACGGGCCCGCTGTTCCTGCCCTTCAGCCCGGACATCAAGGCAACGGTCCTGAGCGGCGCGGGCGGCAACCTCATCAAGTCGCTGCTCACCAAGACCATGCCCGTGGACATCAAGGGCGCCACCAAGCTGGTCCTGAGCGACACGGACGTGGACAGCCTGCACCCCATGCTCAACCTGCTGCAGCTTTACTTCGACCCCGTCGACGTGGTCAATTACGGGCGCGGCATTACCAAGTCACCGCCCATTATCGGCTACACGGAAGACGACCCGCCGTCTCCCATCTACGCCGGGCCCAAGCACGTTTTCATGAGCTTCGGCCGCGACGATCACTACAGCACGGAAGAGACCATGATGAGCTTTGCCAGGTCCATGGATGTGCACCAGGTCAACGACCTCGGCCTGTCCTGCACCTGCCACAGCGACTGCGATTCCGAGGGCGGCGACGGCCTGCACTCCTCGCTGTGCGTTCTCGGGAGCCTCACGGAAACCACAACGCCGGTGAGGGCCAACCAGAGCTTCGCGGGCATCGAGTTCACGTCCGTTCTGAAGATGTACGTGCCCGACGATTACGACGGGCACTTCGTCATCACCCTCCACGACGACGGGCCGGCCGACTACTCCGGGTTCCTGGCCTCCGGCGTGGCGGACGCCGAGGGCATTCCCACGCTGCTGCCGTAACCGGCCGCACCCGGTCGTTTTACCATGCGTCTTGAATCCACTGAGATCATAGAGCCGCCTGCGATTCTCCGTCCATTGGTGAGGCTCGGCGCCCTGATCGGTATCCCTTATTCCTCGAAGACCTCCAGGTTGTCGAAATGGGCATGCGCGCCCGCGGCGTCTTCGTTCGCGACAACGAGGCCGATTTGTCCACTTTCGAGGGATGTGTCATGGTACGAATACAGCAGCTCTCCATTAGCGCACAGACTGAGAGCATCCGAACTGCAGAAGACGAAGAAAGCGCAGGGGAAAAAGATGCAATACAAAGTGCGCAAGGTGTGCACCGACGAGGGAATGCCATTGAAAGAGTGCAAGGACGTTGTCGTGCGTGAATAGAATCATCGATCCGGCCCGTGCCACAAGCTCACGATCGACCCCCGGCCCCGTCCATACTGCCCGGCCCCGCCCTGACTGCCGCTGTTTCTTGCCCCCGCCAATGGGCTCACATGCGAATTCGAATTCGCATTCCCCTATGTCGATTCTTCTGCTCCCTTCCCTCTCCTGCCTCCTTCTTCGATCTGGACCAGGATGTCGAGAGGCATCTTGCCCCGCCATGCCCTCCTCCTGCCATACATGCGAGCGTCCCGACATTTGCCTTGACCGAAGCCTTGACAGATGCCCCGGGACCGTTCATTCTTATAGCTGTGGGGTTCAAAACCTCGATGAATATTTTTTATCGGCCCTATCAGGAGTGTGAAAATGAAGTTAAAAAAAATGTTGCCCGGAGCATGTCTTGTCCTGTTGCTGGCGGGCAGTTCAGCAGGTTGCAGCAAGGCTCAGCAATTATGCGATTTGCGAGCGGATTGTGAAGGATTGAGCGATTCTGAACTGGATGAGTGTATCACTTATGACGAAACGATTGAGGATGAAGCTGCGATCTATGACTGTTCAGATACATTCGATGCATACTACGATTGCATGATGGATCATAATGAATGTATAGAAGGCGTATTTACTACTGGCCAGGAATGCACAGCGCTGGCTCAAGAACATTGGGCCTGCATGTCCGGTTAACGCCTGGAGCGTCTTTTTTTTCATCCGCCCCGCGTCAGATCCTCACGCCATGTCCTGTACCATTGATGACGATCGTGTACGTCCCCGGCTCACACGCGTCGATCACGACGGTTATGGCGAAGCTGTTGTAGCCTTCCTCTACGACCCGCCCGATATCAAGAACATACTCGACAACCTTCGCCTCCCCTCCGCCGATCCGCCCTGCACGCCCTCTCGCATTCCCCTCGAACACATGACCGGCGCAGGAGGTGTTCGACGAGGAGCTCACTGACGATCCTTCTCACCTGCCTCTACAACGCGCGCCCCCGTGAACCCGGACGCGCTCATGGAAAGCTTCCGCGACAAGATCAGCGACGACTGCAGCGGTGCGGGCTGCGACGATCTCCCCGACCCTGGTCCCATCGGCATGTCGCTGGAAGACCAGAACGACGATTATTACGAGATATCGGGCACCGTGAAAGTGCCGGTGTTCCAGAAGGGAACCGCGCCCTACCTTGCCGCC
>JBDRLK010000639.1:0-16872 GCA_043813155.1 Pseudomonadota bacterium
AGGCATAGTCGTTCTATGTCGACGAGTGACGGGGTGCAGCAACGCAGCCAGCCGGGATGGATCGGCGTCCAGAAGTGGGAAGTTATTTTTTCGCGAGCCCTTAGGCCAGTTTGGTCAAATACCGGGGAGCGGGATGGTTTCGGGCCCAAGGTTGCCGCCCTTCTTTGAACCATGCCGAAAAATAGTGGATTTTAGCGGCCGCTGTCATTATAATAGATCATTGAAAGCCATCTTCGAACGGTTCGCAACACCCTATGCGGGCATGGGCGACTTCAGTCGCCCATGGTGCTGCGCGCCCTTGACGCGCCGCAAAGAAGAGCGGGAGGCTGAAGCCTCCCCTACCCGGGCTGTTTGTGGGATGGCTTCCGGAAAGGAGAGCCTTTTTGGGAAGGAAAATCTCTTCAAAAACACTCGCGCTGAACATTTCAAGGATAGCCCTGGAAAAGAAAGCCCAGGAAATCGTCATCATCGACATCGCCGAGAAGGTGGATTACGCGGACTATCTCGTCATCTGCACCGGGACATCCAAGCGGCACGTGAAGACCATATGCAACGAGATGGAAGGCAGCTTGAAACGAAAGCGCGTCGTACCCCTGGGCATCGAGGGGGAAATTGACGGAAACTGGATCCTCATGGACTACGGGTCCGTCGTCGTTCACATTTTCCACAGCGACACGCGCCATTACTATGACATCGACGGTCTCTGGCTCGACGCCGACAGGTTTGCCGTCGATGAAGACCTGAAGCCCGCATCGAAGATGCTGAAATGAAAATCTCCATCATCGCGGTCGGCAGGTGCCGCAGCCCGTCCATCAACGCCATTGCGGACGATTACCTCGGCCGCATTAAAAAATACGCGGCCGCCGAGCTCATCGAGATCGAGCTGAAATCAAAAAGCGCCGGCGCGCGCATCGGGAAAAAAATCTCTCCGGGCGACCGGGTCGTGGCTCTCGATGAAAAGGGAAAAGCCTTCAGCTCGCCGGCCTTTGCCGGCTACATCGACAAGATTCTCATGCGGTCGGGCAGGCTCGTTTTTCTCGTCGGCGGCGCCGACGGCTTCGACAGGGACACGTCTTCGCTTATCCATGAAAAAATATCCCTGTCCCCCATGACCTTTCAGCACGACATGGCCAGGATTGTTTTCCTCGAGCAGCTCTACAGGGCGTTCACGATCATGAAAGGCGAGCCCTATCACCGCTGACAGGTCCGTTACCGGGAACACATGAACCTGTGGCTGGTGCTATTCCCCTGATCCTTTTTCCAGGTCCTCGTCCTCGTCCTTGTCCGTTTCCGGGCACAACAGGTCCAGCCAGCGCGGCGGGTCCAGGTCGCCTTCCGCCGCGGCCACAAGAAGCCTGCCTCCCACCGGCTCGATAATATCCGCTGGCGTTGCCATGGCGTACGAGCCGGCGTATTCGGGCTCTTGCGGATCCGAGACATCAACGACCTGCAAGACCGTATCCCCGTCAAGCTCCCCGTGGATCACCACGGCATTTTCCACGGCGAAAATCCCTTTTACTTCGCAGGGCGTGATAGCCTCTGCGCCCGACAGCTCGAGCCTGTCGGGAGCGGTGGCATCGATGACATAGAGCCTGTCCCCTGACGCCGCAAAGAGCCGGTCCCCCGCAAGCCGGACCCGTTGAATCTCCCCGAGCATGGGCATGGGCAGGTATGTTTCCAGGACAGGCGAGGCCGGGTCGATGATGTTGACGCCGAACACGCCTCCAACCGCATCGATCCCCCAGCAGCGCAGCTTGCCGGCCTCGATGGACGCCGCATCCCCTGTCCTGATTCCTTCGACCTTGACCACGGTGCCCGTCTTCTTCGATGTATCCACAACGCCCAGCTCGCCGGTGTCCAGCACGAGGCACACGCTCTTTTTGTCCGCAGCCGCGTCCCTGACGCCGGCGCCGGTCTCGAGCGTGACCGGGATAACCTTTGTGCCGTCCCCCGGCGGCCCGGAAAACGCGAACAAGCCGATCAGGCCGTCGGCGGACCACGCAAGGACCCTGTTATCCCCGGCGCCTTTGATCCCGTCGATCCTGTCCGGGCCGGAAAATGTTTTCACGAGCTTGAGGTTTCCCTTGTCTTCCTCGTAGGCAAAAAGCTCTCCGCCGGCGCTTGCCCGGACGATGAAGCGCCTGTCTTTATTAAACAAAAGGGAGGCCGCGCTTTTTATCGCGTGGTCCCACGCCTCGATACCGGGCAGCAGGGCTTCATCTATCTTACCACTGTGCTCAAATCCCCCGATGTCCGCAAACCCGGTCCTTGGATAGGAGAGGCGCAGGCCCTCCATCCCGTCCTTGCCCAGGACCCAGAGGACATCCCCTCCCTTCACAAGCTTGCGCGGGCTGCCCCCTGAAATCGCTATCTCGTGAACGAGGCCGTACTCATCCTTCCCTTCATGCCGCCCGAAAACAAGGATCCCGTTTTTCCGGCCGGCCAGCAGCCGGTCTCCGTCAATCAGAAGATCCGTGACACCCGCCCCGCTCCACACCTCGTTGTTCTTCAAGCCGTCCGGCCCATGGGAAAGATGCCGGATGCCCCTGCCGCCGATATCGCCGTCAGCCGTTAAAACACTATTACCTTCCCCTTCAAATGCATCGATTTCAATATCTTTGAGCACCGTGACCGTGCCGGGGCCGGATGGGTCGGAGATATCGATGATTTCCAGCCTCTCCTGCTCCTTCTCCTGCTCGAGCACAAAGGCCGTATCGCTCTCCTCGTCGACCTTGAGCGCGATGGGCGCTGCGGCCAGATCCATGCCTTCCGTGCACTCCAGCTCCGATCCGTCCGTGGGAATGCGAAGAATGCGCAAGACCCCGCCTGAGTCCACCACGACCGCCATGCTTCCGTGCCCTGAATAAGCCGCGTCGACCAGGTCGGACCCGCAGGCCTTCCCGTAATCGAGCGTGACAGGGCCCTCGGGTTTTTCCGAATAGGTGGTGAACACGAAGAGGTGAGAGCCCGTGCCCGCCACAACGAGCGCGCCGTCCATGAGAAACGTTCCGGCAATGCCCTCGCCGACCGCATCATACGAGACGGCCGCGGGAAACGCGGGGACCTGCGTGTTGAGCGTGAAAATCCCGCCCTCGGCGCACACGGCCACGCCCCGGCTTCCCCTGAAATCCGCGTCCGCAAGGGTCCTGCAGCTTCCCGCGGGTATGTTCAGCGGCTTGCCCCGGCCCTTGCAGCCGATGGAAAGGTCGGCATTCGCGAGCCTGGAGATCACGCAGCCGTCCGAGAGGGCCGCGGAAAGCGCAGAGCCGGCAACGGACGGCACCTGCCGGCCGTCAACGCCGAGCGTGGAAAATTCGCCGCCTTCATGCTCGAAAAGAATGGTTTCGCCGTCGAACTGCACGTCGCGGACCCGGGCGGCATCATGCTCATGGGCTCTTTCAAGCTTCCCGCTTTCCTCCGCCCGCCTCAGGACCACCAGCATGGTCTTCTCGCCGCCGCTGTCTTCAAATCCTCCGAGCAGCGCCCACAGGCCCCCTGCGCCGACAGCCTTTTTCGCGTGCTTTAGGCCCGGAACATCGAGCTTCTTCAATTCCGGCCGCTTTGGATCGCGGGCATCGATCTCGAACAGGCCGCTGCCGCCGCAAGCAACGAGGGCCGCGCCGTCCTGCGCGCTCAGGGCTTCGACGCCGCATGGCATGGACATGTAGTCGATAACTTCAGGGTTCGTTGGGGAGGCCAGGCTGATCAGGTAGAGGACCGACCTGGACACGGCCCACAGGAGCAGGCCGTCCACGTCGAACGCATCGATCGTGTCCGACCTGAGGACCGGAAGCTTCTGCGGGTTGGCGGGGTTTGTGACGCTGACGATGTGCAGCCTGTCTTTCCCGTCCACGTCCGAGTGCGTCCTGGCGTAGAGCAGGCCGTCTTTCATCAGGAGGCCGGTGATGCGGTGGTCGAAGAAAATGGTCGTGTAAACGGACGGCGGGTCAAAGGCCAGGTCGAACATCCACACCGAATGGTTCGCGGCCGCGGCCAGGAGCTCATCCTCCTGGGTGAAGAGCGAAAGAGCGCCGGGCGGCTCGATGACCGCCCCCTTCAGGGGCCACTGGAGCGGCGGCTCTTTCAGGCATTCGCCGCCATCGCAGATGCTCTGGCTGCAGGCCGACTCCGCCGTGCAGTGCCCGTCCGTGCAGCACTCGAAGCAGCGCCCGCCGCAGCACCTGAGCCTCTGCGGGCAGTCGTCGTCCTCCTTGCAGGGCGCAGGCAGGTCCGCCTGTGAAGACGCGGCGATGTCCTCGTGAATGGTGCTCTTCTTCCCGAACCGCAGGTCGTTGCAGGAAAGCACTAAAAAAACCGCCAGCGCCGGCACGAGGGCCGGCGCCGCCGCGCGCGCGTAAACGCGGCCTCTTTTATTTGCGCCGGAAGGCTTGAGCATCCGATCCAACCTAATACGGCCCGGGGATATTTTCAATGCAAATTCTTTACAACAAAGACCCTTTGTCGTTTAATGCTAACCCATCATTCATTAACTATTCCCCGGGAGCCCCTCACACTGCTTGCAGTGCGGGGCTTTAGCCCCGCCGCGGCGGCCCTAAAGGGCCGCACAACGGGCCTTAGGCGGCGGCGGCGTTAAAAAAAAAGAAAACGTCATTTCCCAGGAGAGGCGAAAAGACAACTCATGGCAAAAAGAATCGTTGACTTGAGATCCGACACGCTCACCAAGCCGTCGGAGGCGATGCGCAGGGCCATGGCCGAAGCGGAGGTGGGCGACGATGTGTTCGGCGAAGACCCCACCATCAACCTTCTTGAAGACAGGTGCGCCGAGCTGACGGGCAAGGAGGCGGCCCTGTACGTTCCGTCCGGCAGCATGGCCAACCTCGTGGCGCAGATGCACTATGTCGGAAGGGGGGACGAGGTCATCATCGGCGCAGGCAGCCACTGCTTCAGGTACGAGGTGGGCGCGGGCGCGGCGATCGCCGGCGCACAGTACGTGGTCATCGACGGCGACGGCCTGTTCACGGCCGGGCAGGCCGCGGCCAGGATCAGGCCGCCCACGTTCCACACGCCCGGAACCGCGCTCCTGTGGGTGGAGAACACGCACAACTTCGGAGGCGGCATCGTCTTTCCCCGTGAAGAGCTGAAGAAAATCAGGAAGCTGGGCGATGAGCACAAGCTGCCCGTGCACATGGACGGGGCGCGCGTGTTCAACGCCGCGGCCGCCTCGGGCCGCAGCGTCAGGGAGATCGCGGACCTGGCCGACTCGATCTCCTTCTGCTTTTCCAAGGGCCTCGGCGCGCCCGTGGGCTCCATCCTTTGCTGCAGCAGGGCCATGAAGGATTCATGCCGCCGCTTCCGGAAAATGGTGGGCGGCGGCATGCGCCAGGCCGGCGTGCTGGCAGCGGCCGCGCTGTACGCGCTCGAGCACAACGTGGAGAGGCTGGCCGAAGACCACGCGAACGCGCGCGTGCTCGCCGAAAACATAGCGGCCATGAAGGATCTGAGCGTCGACATGAAGACCGTCCAGACGAATATCGTCATCGTGCAGACGGGCGGCATGGATGCCCAGGCCCTGGTCGACGCGATCGGGGAGCAAGGCACGCTGACCTATGCCATGGCCCCGGGAAAGCTCAGGTTCGTCACGCACCTGGACGTTGCCAGGGAGGACATGGACACCGCGTCGCGGGCCATCGAGCTGGCCGTGAAAAAAATGAACGCATGAGTACCCTGAACTCTTTGACCCGGGTAGGAGAGCCTTCAGGCTCCCGTACTTCTTTTCGGCTCGCCGAGGGCGCGCAGCTAAAGCAGCTGCACGGGAGGCTGAAGCCTCCCCTGCCCGGGATATCGATCATAAGGCTGCTGGCGGCCGTTCTCCTGCTTTCGGCCGCCGGCGCATGCGGCTACCCGCCGATCACGCCCTTCCAGATAGCCCTCAACAGCGCGTGGGAGCTCGAGCGGCAGTGGATGTACGAGGAGGCGGCCGAGGCTGCCCAGAAGGCCGCGGACATTGCGGGCGGCAACAAGGAGGACCGCGACAACGCCCTCATATTCAAGGGAAAAATGCTGGTCAGGGCAAAGAAATACGAGGAAGCCAGGGCATGCTTCATCGAGCTGCACAAGATCGGCGCGACCTACGCCGTGCGCGGAAGGACGCTTTACGAACTCGGCCTCATGGAGGTCTTCCTCGGCGACAGGAAAAAATCCTTGGAATGGTTCCTTCTCCTCATCAAGGAATACCCGGAGCACGGCCTGTGCAACCTGAGCCTGAAAAGAATTCTTCGCATTGTCACGAAGGATGAGGGAGAGGCAGCGGCCGAAGCGCTCCTGCTGGAGCTTCTTCCCGATGCCCTGAAAACGAGCTTCGGCGACGACGTCATGTGGGAGCTTGCAAAAATGGCGAAGAAAAAAGGCGACCTGTCATCCGCGAAAAAATACTGCCTCACCATCCTCCAGGCCTATCCCTACCCCATAGGGGGAGTGGCTTTTGACTGCTACTACATGCTGTCCGATATAGGAAGGGAGGAAAGGAATCACGAGGAGTCCATCGGATGGATGAAGAAAATGCTGGACATTTGCGAGGGCACCGCGTTTTTCGGCGATTTCAACTCCGCCATCAAGGTCAAGGCCTATATTCGCATGGGAAGGATCTACCTGGAGGACATGAAGCAGCCTGAAGACGCCTATGAATCATTCATGAAAGGCGTGAAAATCAACTGGTCAACACTGAGCGATAATGCCCTGTGGTGGGCCGCCCTCGCGCGCTTTGCCCAGGACCGCAACGAGGACGGCTGCAAGCTCCTCGAGCGGCTCCAGAAAGACTACGCGTACTCCAACTTCGGCAGGAAAGCACAGAAGATCCTCGACGGGGAAAAATGCAAAAACAACCTGTAGTGCGGGGCTATGGCCGAGAGCTGCGTTGAACATGCCGCAAAAACCACGCACAATAAAAGTGCCTTGATCTTTATCCTGGTTTTCTCCTTGTTTTGCGGCGTTTAATTATCATCGTGAGCTGAAAAAGTAAAGAGAACGATTGGACGGACGCGACGGCTTAAGCTGGAGTTTCGCCATTTTTTCGTAGCGAGACCGAGATCAGGCCGAGGCGCCACAAGGCGGACGGTTATTTTTGACGCAGGCGTACTTGATGTACGTCGAGGAAAATAATGGCCGGCCAACGCAGTGCCGGCCGGCCTGGGCCGGTCGCAGTAGAAAAATGGCGAAACTCCAGCTTAAGGATGGACGCAGCCTGTCCCCGGGGACCCGGGATTGTTCCTGATCCGGATGGCGTACTCGACGCAGTTTTCCTCGCCCGTGTCCCTGTACACGTGGATGTAGTACTCGGCCGTGTCGTTGTCGCACGTGTTGGCGCCCAGGGTCGGGGTCGTGGTGCAGGGATTTTCGCCCACGCCCGCGCCGTAGAAATCCGTGTACCAGTTGGCGCAGTCATCCACCCTGGCGCACCACGACGTGGCGCAATCGCCCCTGTACACGTCGAAGAGCAGGCCAGCCGGCCTCGTGACCCAGAAGATCTCCAGCTCGAATTCATCGCCGGCCGTGTCCGCGTCGTCGCTCGCCGTGACGCGGTACCAGTCGTCGTCGTGGAAAGGATAAATCGTCCCGGTCACGTCCAGCGTGGCCGGCGGGTTGTCGGTCACAACGCCCACGTGAACGGCGTTGACGCACGAATCCCCCCCGAACGCCTCGTGCGCGTCGTCATTGCCGGGAACGCACGGGATCTCCTCGCCGTCCTCGCACGCCGACGAGTTCTGGCACATACCCTCGCCGCAGGTCTCGACCACGTACTCCTCGTCCACGTCGCCGTCGCAGTCCTCGTCCATCCCGTTGCAGATCTCGTCGGTCTCGTACATGGGCTCGTCGGCCACGCAGTCCTCGGTCCCGTTGTTGCACTCGCTTGCGCCCACGCACTCGCCAACGCCGCATTCCTCGGAAACGTAATCGTCGTCGTTCTCGCCGTCGCAGTCATCGTCCTGGTCGTCGCAGGTGGCGTCGTCGATGGACCAGGGCGGCTGCGGCGTGCACACCTCGTCCCCGTCGATGCACTCGCTGAGGTTCTCGCACACGCCCGTGCCGCAGGTGTAGGTCACGTAGTCCTCGTCCACGCCGCCGTCGCAGTCCCCGTCCACGCTGTCGCAGGTCGCGTCGATCATCTCGTCCCTGGGCCCGCAGATCTCGGTGCCGCTGTCGCACCTGGCGTGCTCGGCGCAGGCCCCGATGCAGATCACGGCCTCGAAGTCCTCGTCCGTCTCGCCGTCGCAGTCATTGTCGATTCCGTCGCACAGCGTGTCGAGCGGGCTGTCCGGCTCGTTGGGCACGCACAGCACCTCGCCGCGGATGCACACGGACGCCGCCTCGCAGGCCCCGTTGCCGCACATGTAGGGCTCGTAATCCTCGTCCACGCGGCCGTCGCAATCGTCGTCAACGCCGTCGCACACGTTTTCCGTGGGGTCCGGCGAGGGCGTGCAGCGCTCCTCGCACCCGTCCACCGGGTTTTCGTTCGCGTCGACCCACCCCGCTTCGCACTCGATATAGCACTCCCCGAGAACGCAGACGGGGTGGGCGTTGGGCCTGTCCGGGCAGAACACGCCGCACTCCCCGCAGTTGACAGGGTCGCTTTGCAGGTCGAAGTCCTCGTCGATGAGCGAGTCGCAGTCGTCATCCTCCTCGTTGCAGAACTCGGGCACGCAGTCCGAGCAGTCGGGGTCTTCGTCGTCGGTCCGCCCGTCGCAGTCATTGTCGAGCCCGTCCTCGCACGTGCCGTCGGGCACATACTCGGCATCCGCCTCCTTCGTGCACTCGTACTCGCAGCCGTTGTAGGGGTCCCCGTCAACGTCGTAAAAACCCTCATAGCACATCAGGATCTGGCAGATCCCGCCCCTGCACAGCGGCTCTGCGTCGGGCGTCTCGCAGACAAACCCGCAGGAGCCGCAGTTCGAGACGTCACCCTCCAGGTCGAAATCCTCGTCGATGTCCCCGTCGCAGTCATCGTCGATGCCGTTGCACTCTTCGACGCCGCCGCACTCCCCGTCGGGAAGGACCGTGTCGCCCTCGATCCCGTCCCAGGGCAGGTCTGCGGTGTCCGTCGTATCGCCCGTGACGGTCTCCCCTTCGGACCCGCAGCCCGCCGCAGCGAAAACCCATGTGAAAACAAGTATTGCTTTTTTCATGTTACACCTCGTCTTGCGGTAACCATTACCATTGCCCGTGCGAGCCGTGCGACGCATGCGAGCCGTGGGACGCATGCGAGCCGTGGGACGCGTGCGAGCCGTGCGAGCCGTGGGAACCGTGCGAGCCGTGCGAGCCGTGCGAGCAATGCGTGGGGTCGGCGGGCGTGTCGCCGGCAAGGAGCGTCGCCCCTTCATCTCCCGGGCCGCCGGCCGGGTGCTGGTCCTGCGGCGGTTCATGTGCGCCGGCCGCGCCCTCGGACAGTGCGGCGGAGAGAAGGAGGATCGAGCTTGCGGCAACGGCCGCGTTGCCCTTGGCCAGCTTCCCCTCCTCGCTCTGGAGAAACAGGACGGCTTTTTTCTTCAATTTCGGGACAATGCCCCTGACGCCTTTTTTCTTCGGCCTGCTGCGTTTTTTCTTCAAGGCTGCCTCCATGATTCTGCTTTCGATCTGTGTTTCATGCCGGGGATGATAATATCCCCTGTATTATTTTATATCAAACTTGCCCACCGCCTTACAACCAATCTATTGAGATTGCAAGTCATTGCTTAACGGGCGACTGAAGCCGCCCCTACCCCCCGTCGGTCAGGGGAGGCTTCAGCCTCCCATAGCTTGAACCGGCTCACAGCGGCACACCCGGGCCTTCGATGTGCGGCGGGACCATGAAGATCACCTGCCGCGAGTCCAGGATCGTCACCTGGTCCCCCAGGATGTCGAGATAGGCCTTGAACGTCTGGGGCTCGTCCGTGGCCTCGAGGATGTAATTGATCCTGACCTCCATGTTGAAGCACACCACCGTGCCGGGTATAATGTCGAGGAAAATGTCGGGATAAGTGTCGTCGTCCGTGTCCTCCACGGCCAGGCCGCTGACGCAGAACGACCCCGGGTTGAGCGGGTCCTCCGCGCCGCCCGCGGAGGACGGCATGATCCTGTCGATCAGCGCCAGCGCGTCGATATCGTCCGACAGGTCGTCGCGCGGCGAAATGCTGACGTCCACGGGGATGTTGCCGGACAGGGCCTGGACCGCGGCCACGACCTGGAGGCCCAGCCCGAGCCCCGAGCCGGACACGGTGAACACGACCGGATCCCCCTCGGAGTCGATGGTCCCGGTGTCCTCGGCCAGGCGCAGCGCGTGGCTCATGGCGGTCTCCTCGTCGCAGCCGCCGCTCGACACGATGCTGAGCACCCTGGCGTGCCTTTCCCGGAGGGCCGCGACCGCCTCGTCATAGGTGGGCGGCCTGGGTGTTATGCCTTCATAGGCGTCGAAGGCGTCCGGCCCGTTGTGAAAGGGCGCGTCCGTGATCATCATCACGATGGGCACCGCGCCCTGCCTGAAGCAGGGGTAGCCGTACTCGCCCAGCCCGAGGTCGCAGTCCAGCTGGGGCGAGAAATAGGGGACCGAGCCCGTGCCCGTGGCCGTTGCGTAGAGCGCGGGCACGTGGCTCTCGCTGCAGTCGTCGCCGTAATGCGCCCTGAGCGATTCCAGTGCCGCGACCACGTCGGCGCCCGAGTCGGTCATTTCCTGCTCCAGGTAAAAGACCCGGTCGTTGTAATCCGGCGGGCCCGCTCCGTAGGGCGGCACGGGATAGTCGTCGAACCCGCCCACGCCGTACCACGCGTCCTCGATGAGGCCGCTGATGCGCGGGATCACGACCGTGAGCATGTCCTCCCTGAGCTTCTGGATCTCCCCTCCCATGGAGCCCGTTGTGTCCATGAGAAAGAAAATGTCGGCAACCTTGATGTTTGTCGTGAAAACGATGTCCGCCTCGGGCGGCACCGGGTCCTGCGCGTAATCCACGATGAAGAAGAAGTTGCCCACGGTCCTGGGGGTGGAATCCGGGTCGCGGGGGTCGGCCTCGGCGCCGATCTCGACAAGGTCGTCGAACTCGTCCCCGTCCGTGTCCGCGTTGTAAGGGTCGAGGTCGTTGTCGATCTCCCAGTCGTCCGCCAGCCCGTCGGAATCGCTGTCCACGTCCCTGAAGTCGGCGTACCCGTCATCGTCGTGGTCCGGCGGCCAGGTGCCGTAGTCATTGTCCCCGGCCTCGTAGGAGTCGGGCACCGTGTCGCCGTCCGAGTCCAGGTCGAACCTGTCCGGCACGGTGTCGCCGTCCGTGTCCACCTGCCCCTCCTGCTGGTCCGTGATCAGGTCGTCGTCCGAGTCGATGTCCATGTAATCGGGAACCCCGTCCCCGTCGAAATCCGGCGGTTCGTCCGGCTCGCCGGCCAGCTCGACCGTGTCCGGGATGGTGTCGCCGTCATTGTCCAGGTCCGCGTAGTCGCCCGTGCCGTCCCGGTCCGTGTCGGCCGCGGTCTCGTCGCGATCGCTGATGCCGTTTTCGTCGCTGTCCAGGTCCCGGAAATCCGGCGTGCCGTCCTCGTCCGAGTCAACGGGGGGCGAGAGGGGCATCTTGTCGCCCCGCTCGGTCTCGTCCGGGATCGTGTCGTTGTCCGAATCGTCGTCCAGGTAATCCGGTACGGTGTCGCCGTCCGTGTCCACGGGCCCGCCGGGGTCGAAACGGCCCTCGTCCTCGTCCCTGATCCCGTCCTCGTCCGAGTCCTCGCCCACGAGCTCCTCCTCGTCTGCCGCCAGGTCCTCGACAGGCGTGTCCGTGTAAACATCGCGCGGGTCGTTCGACTTGCCGGCACCGCAGGCCGCGGCAAAGGCAACAACAATCAGGGCAATGATAATGTTCCGGTAGTGCCCCATCCTTTTCCTCTTTGGCGGTCCCCCCTCCCGGGGGCAGGGGCGGCTTCAGCCGCCCGTCTCCTCCCCCGATGGGTAGGGGCGGCTTCAGCCGCCCATTAACATCATCGCTCACGGGAGCCTGAAGGCTCCCCTGCCCCCCGGGGAATATATGAGAGGGATTCAATAAAACTATATATCAGAATTCGGGGAAAGGCCACACGCGCGATAAAATTCAATTACATCTGCGGGCGGGGGGCGGCAAGCGCGGCCTCGACCGGCACGTCGGCGGACGCCGAGGATTCCCTGATCTTGAGCACGGGGATGAGGGACCGAATGGCCACGTACCAGTACCCGGACAGGAAGAGCAGCAGGAACGGTATGGCGAAGTAGTGGCCGCCCATGACGGCGATCACGAGCGTTGCAAGGAAGTAGACGCCGAAAAACAGCTCAACGAAGATCGTCAGGTTTTTCGGCGAGCGATACACGCTGCCCGCGCTCAACCTGCGGCCCGAGCTGTCCGAAACGCCGGCCTTGGGCGTACGGATGAACTCGGAGCTGCGGCCGAAGGCGCCCTCCAGAACGGCGCGCGCGTTGTTGATGGAAATGCCGATGCCCACGGCCATGAGCAGGACCAGCCTGGCAAAGCTCCCCCTGAACGTTCCGTGCACGGACCGGTAGGTGGTGATGTAAAACGTTCCAATGGCGAACGTCGTTGCCAGGAACAGGGGAAGGTCCACGGTCAGGACCTCCATGGAGCCGCTGTGCTGCCTGAACATCAGCGTGGGCCCGATGAGCAGCCCGAGCGGCACCATGAGCACGTAGGCGATGTTGTTCGTGAGGTGAAAGAAAGCCTCGAGCCTGACCTTGAAGGGAAGGGGCGCTCTCAGGACTCTCCACAAAAGCTTCCTTGCCACCTGGATCGAGCCTTTTGCCCAGCGGAACTGCTGCGTCTTGAACCCGTTGATGTCCTCGGGCAGCTCGGCGGGCGTGCCGATCTCGGGCAGGTAGATGAGCCTCCATTTCTTCGTCATCTGAACCCTGAAGGATAGGTCAAGGTCCTCGGTAACCGTGTCGTGCTGCCAGCCTCCGCCGTCGACGATCGCCTGCTTGCGCCAAATCCCGGCCGGGCCGTTGAAATTGAAAAAGCGCCCGGTCCGGAACCTTGCCAGGTGCTCGATCGTGAAGTGGCCGTCGAGCATGAGGGCCTGCACTTTTGTCAGGATCGAATAGTCCTGGTTGATGTGCGTCCAGCGCGTCTGGACCAGGGCCACGCTTTCGTCCGTGAAATAGTGGACCGTGCTCTTCAGGATATCGGGCCCGGGCACGAAGTCCGCGTCGAAGATGAACAGGAACTCTCCCCTGGCGATCTTCATTCCCTCGTCCAGGGCTCCGGCCTTGTACCCGGTCCTGTCCGTGCGGTGAATGTAGTGAATGTCGAATCCCCTGGCCCTGTAGATATCCACGAGCCTCGATGCGATGGCGCGCGTGTCGTCGGTCGAGTCATCCAGCACCTGGATCTCGAACTTGTCTTTCGGGTAATCGATCCTTGTCACGGCATTGATCAGCCGCTCGGCCACGTAGCGCTCGTTGAACATGGGCAGCTGGATCGTGACAACGGGAAGCTCCTCGAACCGTGCCTTGGGCTCGAGCTTCTTGTTTTTCGATTTTAAGAACATGACGATGAGCATCATCCTGTGAAGCCCGTAAACGGAAAGAGAAGACAGGACGATCAGGTATGCGACGACAAATATTTTATCCCATTCCATGTTGTCATTCTCCGGGCGGACGCCGGGATCCGCTGCTGCAATCCATCATTGACATTATTTTCGCCATTCCCTTTTCATACTTTGAAATTTAATATAGAAAAAAAGTTATAATTCTTTGTCATAGGAATGTAATTTTTAGTGGTGAATTGTCGTTTTTTGTAATGCACGGGGAAAATCATTCTATTTTTAGGTAGCTTCAGAAACATCAAATCATGAGCGGCCAGCCAAAAGCCTCCAGATTCAGCCTCATGTGGCTCGTTATTCTCGCCGTCCCCCTCATGGAAATCGGGTATCACTGGAAAGTGCAGCTTGAGGTGCCTTCAGAGAACGACTGGCGCCATGCCGCCGCGGTCATAGAAAAGCAGCACAAGGAAGGCGACCTGGTGGTTATCACGCCATGGTGGGCCACCGAGGGATGGGTTCACCTCGGCAGGTTCATGACCATCGAGCAGATGGCAAGGGAGGACGACAGGGGATGGGGCAGGATATGGGAGGTGGCCTGGAAGGCAAGGGGCAGGGAGGACCTCGAGGAAACGGGCAAGCTGCTGGCGGAACAGAAGGCCGGAAGGCTGAAAGTGCGGCTGTGGTCCTTCCCGGACGCGCCCGACAATATCTTTGATTTTGTCGGCGCCCTCGAAAACGGCTCGGTCGCAATGACCGACCACAGGGGGGACAGCCCGAAGCCCTGCACGTTCAAGAAGCACGCAAAACACATGCAATCAGACGCTTCGGCAGTCCAGACGGGAAAATTCATGTGCAATCCCGCAAGATCGTGGAACTACGTGGCACGGGAGGTGATCGCGGATCTCGAGAACAAGCCGAGGCTGTGCATCTGGGCTCACCCCGTGTCGGGCGAAAGGATAAGAATCAGGTTCGATGACGTGCCCGGCGGGGCATTTATCGAGGGCCACACGGGCCTGAAATACGAGGCGGACAGGGAAACGGCGAACAAGCCGCCCGTGTTTCTCGATATTTTCGCGGGCGATGCGCTCGTGGGCAGCGCCATGCACGAGGAGGGCGGCGGATGGACGCATTACAAGTTCCCCGTTCCATCGGACTGGCATGGCGGAAGCGTGTCCTTCGAGGTCCATTCGCCCAACGACGGCATGCAGCACTTCTGCTTCACGGGGAAGCTGAGGGACAAATGATGTTCGTATGAGATTGCCACGCCTTTGTCCGGATCACTGGCTCGCAATGACACGATAGAGAGTGTCGTCGCGAGCCAGTGAGCACGTTGAAGCCGTGGCGATCTCGAAAGAAACAATGAGCGAGGCAGGCGACATAGAAAGAGGCGAGACCGCTGCCGTCACCGCAGGCGACGTGGGCGGCGGCAGGCGGTGGCACGCGCACGCAATCGGCCTTTTCATCGCCGCGCTGTACGTGGCGATCCTTCTTTCCACGGCCAGGGACATCGGCTTTGCCCGCGACGAGGGATTTTACTTTTCCGCCTCCTCGTCCTACGCGCGCTGGTTCAAGGAGCTCGTGAAAAACCCGAGGGAGGCGGTCAAGAAAAGCTCGGTCGACAGGCAATGGAGGGCCAACAGCGAGCACCCCTCGCTCATGAAGAGCCTCTTTGCGCTCAGCTGGCTCACGTTCCACGAGAAGCTGAAGATCATGGCCGAGAGCACGTCCTTCAGGTTCCCGGGCATGCTCATGGGAGGCCTGCTGCTCTACATCCTCACGGTCTTCGGCACGCGCATCGGCGGGCTTCGCGTGGGCGTGTTCGCCGCCCTCGCCATGGCCCTCATGCCCCGCTTTTTCTACCACGCCCACCTCAACTGCTTCGACGTGGGCATCACGACCATGTGGCTGGCCGTGGCCTTCGCCTTCTGGAAGTCGCTCAACTCTTTCAAGTGGGCCATTGTCACGGGGCTGCTCTGGGGCCTTGCGCTGGAGACCAAGCTCAACGCGTTTTTCATCCCCGCGCTGTTTCTTCTCTTCTACTTCATTCATTTCGGAAAAGACTTCTTCCTCACGGCCTCGCTAAGGGGCACGAAGGGAAGAGGGCTCATCGCCTTCCCCCCCCCTGCCCTTTGCCCTCTTTTCCATGGCCATCCTCGGCCCGCTCGTGTTCTGGGGTTTGTGGCCCTGGCTCTGGTACGACACCATCAAGAGGGTCGGCAATTACATCGGGTTCCACATGCACCATGCCTGGTACAACATCGAGTATTTCGGCACCACCTATTTCCAGCCGCCCTTCCCCGTCTCGTATCCCTTTGTCATGACGCTGATCACGATCCCCCTGGTCACGACCGTGCTTGCGCTCATCGGGATCTGCTGGCGGCTTCGCTTTTCCATCGGCCGCTGGCTCGGGCGTTGGTGGATGCTGCCGGCCGGCGCGCGCGAGCGCGAGACAACGCTCAAAGGCATCAACCTGTTTCTTCTCATCAACATGCTCTTTCCCATGATCCTGATCGCCCTGCCCAAAACCCCGATCTTCGGGGGCACGAAGCACTGGATGCCCGCCTGGCCCTTCATCGCCCTGTTCGCGGGCTTCGGGTTCAGGGCGGTTTCCGAGGGAATCGAAAAAGTCTTCGACACGTGGAAGCCTGTCCCGGGCCGGGACGAAGGCGGCGTAAAAATCAGGCGGGCGGCCGTTGCCCTTTCGCTGGGGCTGCTCTTCCTTGCGCCGGCAGGCCAGCAGACCGAGGTGAGCCACCCCTTCGGCCTGTCGCATTACACGCTTCCCATCGGCGAGACGCCGGGCAGCGCGGACGCGGGCATGTGCAGGCAGTTCTGGGGTTTTACCACGGGCAGCGCCGCGCCCTGGCTCAACGATAACGTGGAGCCCGACGGCAGGGTCTATTTCCACGACACGGCCTGGGACAGCTACAACATGCTGGTCCGCGACGCTACGCTGCGCCGGGACATCCGCTGGGCCGGCGGCGTGGAAGGGTCCGACTACGCCATGGTCCACTGGGAGCAGCACATGTCGGGCTACGAGTACGCGGAGTGGACGTGGTTCGGGACATCGACGCCCGCCCACGTGGTCAGCCACCAGGGCGTCACCATCCTTCCCATCTACACCACGCCGGAGCGCCTCGCCGCGATCCGGCAGAAAAGCGGGGCGGCCGCTGATCAGGATTGATTAACCGATTGCTGATTGCATTGATCAATATTGAATGCTAACATATTTTTCATAACAGGGTGATGATCTTTTTCGTGATACGTAAACTGCGGCCAACCCATGAAAAAACTCTTAGTACAGCTCCCCGCAAGTTAGGGACCAGCCTTGTAGCGAGGCCGCGGATGTGGAGCCGGATCGCGAGCGCGCCCGCAGCG
>JBDRLK010000640.1:0-5035 GCA_043813155.1 Pseudomonadota bacterium
GATAGACGCGAGCGAGCCGAGCGGAGCCCTTGTGCAGCGAGAGCGAGGCGAGTGAGCGGCCCGGCGGCCGTCACCGCAGGGAGTCGTACGTGCACCTGTGGGGCCCTGAAAATTATGTGTATAATATTCAGGGCTTTAGCCCCGCCGTAGCGGCCCTAAAGGGCCGCACTACATCGGGGTGTTACCTTTAATCGGCTATTTTTGAACCATGCCAAAAAATCCAATCACACCCTGCAATGAGTATATGGGAAAACCTGCGACGCACGTCAATGGGAACATGGAATTCCCCGTGGTCCGCTAGAAATTGTAGCCGATATAGTAGTTGCACTGCTCGGTGCTGGCGTAGCCGTAAGCCTGGATGTAGACATTGTAGTTGCCGCCGCTGCTGCAGGAGGGATTCATGTAGACCCATTCGTCGACTGTGCCTGCCTGCCTGCTGCAGCACGTGTCGGTTCCTACCGCCGTGTCCGAGGGTGAATCGCAGCTGACGCCCGTCGTCGTGCCCCCGACGCATACGGCGGTCACGCACAGGTCGACATCAACCGTCAGCCAACCCATGCTTACATTGATGTTGAGCGCTCCGAGGAGGGCGTCGGTCACCAGGGCATAGTACCAGTCCTCTTCGGCCGGGGGGGATATGTCCGCGCCGGTCACGTAGTACGACTCGTCGTCGTCGTCCGAGAAGGCCCCCAGGTACCTCGCCGCGGCCCTCGAGTTGTTGGACTCGTACGTGTCCCCGTCGCACGAGGAGGCATTGCAGGCCCCGTCGCCGCAGCCGTACGTGCCGCACTCCTCGTCCTTGTCCTCGCGGGTCCCGCAGGAGTCGAACCAGTACACGTCGTCGTCGTAGCATGCCTTGTGGTCGTTGGACGAGCACACGCAGGTTCCGGTCTGGCAGACTCTTCCGCCGGCGCATGTTTCGCAGTCTGCGCCGCCCCTGCCGCAGGCGGTGTCGGAGGTGCCCCCCATGCACGAGCTTGCGCTGCAGCATCCCGAGCACGAGCCGCAGTCCTCGGGGCAGTTGCACTCGGTCTCGCCGGAGCCGCACACGCCGTTGCCGCACCCGCCGAGGCATTCCCCGCCCGAGCACCGCTCGCCCGACACGCATTCATCGCACACGTCTGCGCGCGAGCCGCACGCATCGTCCGAGTTTCCCGGCCTGCACGCGCTCGCCTCGCAGCAACCGGCGCACGAGCCGCAGTCATCGGGGCAGTTGCACTCGGTCTCGCCGGAGCCGCACACGCCGTTGCCGCACCCGCCGGCGCAGGAGCCGCCCGTGCAGGACTCGCTCGAGCTGCACACGTCGCAGATTGCGCCCCCGCGTCCGCAGGCCGTCTCGTCCGTGCCCGAACGGCATTCCGCGGCCTGGCAGCAGCCGGCGCAGTCCCCGCAGTCATCCGGGCAGGTGCACTGCGTCTCACCGCCGTCGCAGTCGCCGTTTCCGCACCCCGCGAGGCATGCCCCGCCCGTGCAGCTCGCGTCTCCCGTGCACGCCTCGCAGGCCGTGCCGGAAGACCCGCAGGCGCTGTCATCGGTTCCGGCGAGGCAGAGGCCCCCGTCGCAGCACCCGGCGCACGGGTCGCAGTCCGCGGGACAGGTGCAGGAAGTCTCCTCGGGGGCTGCGCACACGTCGTCCCCGCAGGACCCGCCGCCCCCGCAGTCCGACGCGTCTATCGTGCAGTTGCCCAGGCAGGCGAGGTCCCCGGGCCCGTATCCGAGCGACTCGCAGGTTTTTCCGCCCAGGTTGATTCCGTCGCATTCCTCGCCCGGGTCGAGCGACCAGTTGCCGCAGTCCTCGGGAACGGGCACGCAGGTGAGGCCCACCTCGACGTACCCGTCGTCGCACAGGCAGCGCGGGCCGTCATCCGTGGAAACGCACATGCCGTGGCCGCTGCAGAAGACCCCGGAGCACGGGCCTCCGTCCACGCCGTCCGTGTACGAGTCGGGGTCCATGTCCCACGACATGGCGCATGACCAGGACGCAGCGATGATGATGAAAAGGAATACGGCAGGATAACGTCTTGCGTAAGTCTTCGCCATTGAAAACCCCAATTCTATTCTATCTTGTTATAATACCATAAAAATAATGGAACTCAAGCTTGGAAATTTATTGTTCCGACGGGAAACGGGGGGGGTTGGGTTCATGTGCAGACATCAGGAGGGGGCGGCCCCCGGTCCTGCTGCAGTTATCCCTGCGGCGACCTGTTTCAGGTGACCCAGGAACTGATCGAGGTCCGCATAGGTCGGCAAGCTGTGCTCGCCTGTTGTTCGAGACCAGGAAACATACCGGGCGTTCGAAGCCAGATCGACCACCAGCCTGGTCAAAGCAATGAAGTTCTTTTGCCCGGAAGGGGAAGGCGAGCGCGTCAACGCTTCATAGCGGACCTCGGCGCCGTCGATAAGATACCCGGAGAGCATGTCCATGTGCGGCCCGACCTTGAGCGGCAGAATCAAGGCGAGGATCAGCGAGTCCCCGGCCGGTGCGGCGCTCCTGCCGAAAAACCGCAGCGCCTGCCCGGAGTCTATCTCGATGATGCGGGCCGGCGCAATGAACGCCACGCCGGAGAGCTCCAGGTCGACCGGCCGGCTGTTTGACGCAGTGCCGGTTATGCCCTGGTCGGTCAGGCGTTCGAGCTTCATTCCCTTTACATCGAACCGGATCGGTTTTTGCGTTCCGGCTTTTCCGGATTGCATGGCAGGCTGCTGCGGCTTTTGAAGAGGGACAAGCGGCATGTCCTCGGGACCTTCTTCCTTCTCGGGCTCGCGGCCGAGCACGCGCTGCTCGAAGCGGGTCAGCTTGAACGCCACGGCCAGCGCCGCTCCCGCGACAAAGCCGCCGATATGCGCCCAGTAGGCCACCTCTCCTGTTTTCAGCAGCAAGGCGAAAAGCAGCTGGCTGACAAACCAGATCGGCAACATGAAGTAGGCCGGCGCCTCGAACGTGCCCACCCTTGGCTTGAGGAAGAACCAGTAGGCGTAAAAAAACCTGATTTTCACCCGGGCGAGCCTGATCATGAAAGCCCCCATCAGCCCGGCCACCGCACCGGAGGCACCTATCAGCGGAGCGGTGCCGGCCGGATGAGCGATGGCGTGCGTGACCGCGCCCGCCACGCCGAAGAACAGATACGCCCCCAGAAAGAGCGGGCGTGACCAGATCTCTTCCAGCTTTGACGCGGCGAGCCATAGAAAAAACATGTTGAACACCAGGTGGAAAATGCCGCCGTGGATGAACTGGTGTGTGATCGCCCCGATGATGCTCCGCCGCCCGGGAACGAAGCCAAAGCGAAGGAGCAGCGAGGACTCCCCGGCTGCTTTGAATTCCTCGAACAATCGATCCAGCTCTTTCTGCTCTTCTTCCATGCCGGCCGCGCCCAGGAACGAGATTCTTCCAAGGATAACGAGCTTCTGCCCTTCGTCGATGCCCATTTCTTTTTCAAGATCGAGAAACGTTCTCGTCCTGGAACCGGGGGTACCCCGATAGGCGTCCATGAAGCCGCGCAAGGCGTCCGCCGTGGGATTTTCCACGAGTTTTTTCATGGGCCTGGTCCTCAGGTACTTCTCAACCTCCGCGGGCGACTCCCTGTACCACCTGACCCACTCCTGCACCGTGTCGTAGCGCTTGCGCAGGGGATCCGGAAGCTGCTTCAATATTTCGTCCGGCAGCTCGAGGTACTCACGCATCACGTAGTACTGCTGGGCCGCCTCCAGGGCCCCTGCCTGGCGCTGCTCGTCCTTTTTCATCAGATGGGCAAGGGGAAAGTAAATCACCACACAAAAAGCGATGATGCCTATGGTGACAAAGGGCAGCTGCTTGAGATCCAGCTTGTCATGGCTGATCGGAAGAATGATCATGGGGCCTATTTCTTCTTCTTCACCCAGCGGTAGCCGAAGCTCAGGCCGATGAGGTGGGCCGAGGCGTTGTAGGTGCCGGGAAAACTCTCGCCGCTGGCCGTGCGCTCGAGCATGTGCACGTACATGTAGGCCACGTCGATGACAAAGCCCCTGGGCAGGTTGAACCCGGCGCCGGCGGCCACCAGGATGCGGCTTGAGTCCGGGAGCGTGGGAGAGAGCGTGGAATCGGGCGACGGGGACTGGTCGTAGGCCAGCCCCGCGCGCACGGCCAGCCACTTTTTGGGCGTGACCTCGGCGCCCATGCGAACGGCGATCACGTTGCGCCAGTTGCGGGGCTCGATGGACGTGAGCTTCTCGTCCTCGTCCCTGTCGATGTCCTCGGGAAACTCGATCCCGAACTCCTCGAAGCTCGACCAGCCCGTGACCGTCAGGTCCAGGCTTATGGACAGCATCTCGATGGGCCTGCCCGCAAAGCCGATGGTCAGGACGTGCGGCAGGGTCAGCGATGTTTTCAGGGGCTGGTCCTCGAGCAGGCTGCCGAAGGTATCGGGCACCGTGAAATCCCCGTCGCCCGCAAAATCCAGGCTCACGGAGCTTCGGTAGTTGAGCCCGAAGTTGAAGCGGCCGCCCCAGAACTTCATGAGCAGTCCCGCGTTCCCGCCGAACCCCAGCGCCTTGCCCGCAGCCTCGAACTCGCCGTGCTCGTCGATGAAATTGATGCCCTTTGCGAGCTCTACCGTGGCATACGCAATGTTCACGCCTCCGCCAATGGAGAGCCAGGCTGCAGGGCTCCATGCTATGGCGGGGTTGAGCGTGAACACCTGCAGCGCAATGTGCTCGACCTCCTGGAAGCCCAGCCAGCCCCGGGGCCACTCGACGCCCAGGCCGTAGGGCACGAAAAAACCGAAAGCCAGGGCCACCTTTTCCTGCACGAGGTAGCTCAAGTAGAGCGAGGGCGGGTAGAACACGTTGAACTCCGCGTCCGTTACCGTGCCGGTGCCCGGGTCTTCGTGCGACGCGAGCGGGAAGATCAGCGTGTCCCCGAGCTCGAGACCCAGGCCCTCCTGGAAGGCCAGGCCGGCCGGGTTGTAGTAAACCGCGGACGGCGTGTCGGCCACGGCCGTCACGGCGCAGGCGCGGCCGGTTGCCGCCGCGCCCTGCTCGTTGATCGCGAACCCGGCGG
>JBDRLK010000641.1:0-2441 GCA_043813155.1 Pseudomonadota bacterium
GCCACGATGGTCGCGTCCGCTTTCACGCCCGAACCGCACAGCAGGATGGCCGAAGCGGGGTCGTGCATGGCGCCCGCGAAAAGAAGGCCTCCTATGATGTACAAGGGAAGGAACCCCCCGAATCTTTTACCGCTTTCCACGCTCGCTGCGGCGGGCTCTTTTCTGGAGGCTCCTCCCGATACGGATTTTCCTCTCTTTTTTTTCTTTCCCATAAAATTTTTTCGTAATGTTATAGTTACCCGTATTTATTGCACCAAAACTGCGTTTTTGTAAACCGCTGCACACAAATTTGAATGTGCAACCTTCCGGAAGAAAAGCCGTGGCTGCACGTGAGAGCGGCTTTAGGGCTCGCGAAGAAATAAGTTCCCAGTTTGAGGTGATTTACCAACATTATAAGCAATAGCTTTTTATGGGCGCCGAGGCGCCCGGCTGGCAAGGCGCGGGGTCCCCGTCACGACGGAGGCGTAGTCGTTCTACGTCGACGAGTGGCGGGGTGCAGCAACGCAGCCAGCCGGGATGGATCGGCAATGAGGCGGGGTCCCCGTGGAAGCAGGAAATCGATCCAGATGAAATGGCTTCCATGGGGTGCATAGAAGTGGGAAGTTATTTTTTCGCGAGCCCTTAGCTCAGGGCAAGCTAGGCGCGATTCAGGCTCGGCCGGCAGCACCATTTCTGACTTCCGGCTCTAGAGTTTTCCGGCCGACTTGAGGATGGATCTGAATTTTTCCGCGTCAGGCGCGGACGGGTATTTGGATATGTATCTTTCGAGGATGTGATAGTACCTGTCCCTGTTGCCTGCGGCCTTGTAGCAGGTTGCAAGCATTTTCAGGGTCATCTGGGTCGTCTTCGCCTTTTCGAGGATCTTGATGCATTTCAGCTGGTCGCCCGCGAGAATGGCTTTTCTCGCTTCCGCAATGGGATCGACGCTTCCCGCAGGGATGGGTTCGGGTGCGATCTTTTCCTTTGTTTCCTCGATGCTCGTCCCCTTGTCTTTCTTCGATCCCTTGGGAGGCTTGGACACGTGGCTGACCATGACATCTTTTTTCAGCTCTTTCCTGACGAGCTTGAGAAATTTGTCCGCCTCCTTCTGGTACCACTTCGAAGCTTCAGGTATGGAATGTATGATGAGCGCTTTTTCCTCAACGACCTCCCACTGCTGGTTCTTCTGCGATTCGTTCATCTCGGCGTAAATTTTTTCAAGGAACTTTGTTATGGCCAGCTGAAATTCAGGCTTGGTCCGGTAGGCGGAATCAAGGCTCAGCTGCGCAAACGTCCTGTAGGCCGTTTCCCATTGTTGTTCGCTCAGGTTTTCCAGGGCCCTTTCGAAAACGGGCTGATTTTCCAGCTCCCTCGTCGCCCTTTCCTTGATCTTGAGGGCTTTTTCATTCGACGGCTCGAACTGGAGCGCATCAGCCGAATACCTGATCGCATCCTTCCAGTTGAACTCATCGTAATGCTTCTGAGCCTCCCGGATGAGCATGTCGACATTGGTGACATCCATTCCGTTCTGCGCGGACCCCTTCAATTCCCCCGGCAGCTTGTTCGATGGCGGACGATGCGCGCCTATCGAGAGCAGGTACACGACGCCGGCGATGACGGCCAGGCCTATGAAGATAAACGGTATGGCTATGTAGGCTGGTTTTTTCCATGCCGGGGCCGCAGCCATTGCTTCCTGCTGTTGAAGCTGTTCCAGGAGGAGGTCCCAGGCCCCGGCCGCGATGAATCTGATGAGGATATTGCCCATCTCAATGGTGTCGCCGTGAGACAGGAAATGTTCCTTGGTTTGAATGCCGTTGATCTTGATCCCGTTGGAGCTTCCCATGTCGAGGATCTGGCAATAGGTCTCTTTCAGGATAAACTTGGCGTGCTCGCGGGATACGGACGCCTCATCCACTTCGATTTCGGCGTTTTCGCTTCTGCCGACGATGGTCTCGCCGTCTTCCAGGTTGATGATCTGTCCCGGCCTCGGGCCGTTGATGATAATCAGCTTGGGCTTCTCACCGGGCAGCGCCGTGGCGACCCTCGGCGCCGGAGGCCTGACCATGCTTTCCTTTACGATAACGGATTCTTCAGTGTCTGCCCCCGTTATTTCACGGAAAACAAGCCTGTAATCGCCTATCTGTATCGAGTCGCCGGAGTTCAGGGTCTTTTTGCCCTTGACGCGGTCGTTGTTTACGAGAACACCGTTGTAACTCTCGAGATCATCAATGATAAATTTACCGTTGGATTTTTCGAGCCTGGCGTGCTTTCTCGATACGTTTCTTTCCGTCAGCCTGATGACGTTGCCTTCCTGCCTGCCCACCGAATAGTCGTTCCGGGTCAGGGGGACGACCGTGCTCTTGCCTTCGTCATCTATTATGACCAGTTTGAATGTAGGTTGATCAGCCATTTTGATCTTTAGTTCAGTATCTTATATGCCTTAATTTGATATTATTAGTATT
>JBDRLK010000642.1:0-2371 GCA_043813155.1 Pseudomonadota bacterium
GGGAGGCTTTCGCCTCCCAGTCGCCTTCGCGTCGTGTAGGGGAGGCTTTAGCCTCCCATTCGCCGGCGCGTCGGGTAGGGGAGGCTTTAGCCTCCCATTCGCCTTCGCGTCGGGTAGGGGAGGCTTTAGCCTCCCATGACACACATGGACACCTACGCCATACTCACGACCGCGGCCCTGGCCGTCTACGGCCTCGCGACCGTTCTCTACGGCCTGCTGTGGCTTCGCTCGAGCGCGCTGACGCGGCGCGTGCCTGTCCTTCTCATGGCCGCGGGCGCGATTGCCAACACGGCGTTTCTTCTGCTGCGATGGCAGGAGGCCGGAAGGCCTCCTTTCAAGACCCTGTTCGAGACCGTGACCCTGCTGGCGGGATGCATCGCCCTTGTTTACATGATCATGGAGCTTGTCTACAACATCCGCGCTATCGGGGTCCTTGCCGCGCTGGGGTGCGCGGCCAGCATGGCATACGCCTGGTGGATCATGGACAAGGAGATCATCAACATTCCCCCGGCCCTGCAGAGCGCCTGGTTCGTCCCGCACGTGGTCATCTATTTCTTCGGCTACGCGGCCGTGTTCATCACGTTCATTGCGGCCGTGGTTTTCCTGGTTCACCCGAAGCCGATCAGTCACAGGAGGCCCGACCTCATGGGCGTCAAGGTGATCGACATGGAGGATTTCTCGGTCGGGACCATGCGGTTCGGCTTCGCCCTGCTGACAACGGGCCTTCTCATGGGCGCCTTCTGGGCAAAGTCCGCATGGGGGAATTACTGGGGCTGGGACCCGAAGGAGACCTGGTCGCTCGTGAGCTGGCTGATTTTCGTCATCATCCTGCACCTGCGCTTTTTCAGAAAGTGGCGAGGCCGGCGCTACGCGATCCTGATTATCATCGGCTTTGCCGCCGTGATGTTCACCTACCTGGGCATGAACGTTCTGCCGTCGGCCGACTCGAGCCTGCACGTGTACCAGTGATCGGCGACAGCCGGCGATAGTGCTATTGACAGGCTACATCGATATGATAGAAATGATGTTGCCTGAAACATGGATTGGAGGCTGACGTCATGAAGAGAATGCATTTTATTATCGTGATTCTTTCCCTGTCCTTCACGTTCGCGGGCTGCGGCGGCGGCGGCGCCGGGCTGCTGTCGGAATGGAGCGGCACGTTTGCCGGAGACGCCGCGGGCCTCGTGGAGTACATGAAGCTGTTTGACGACGATTCGCTGGAAGCCAGGTGGTCGATTCCCGGCTACGAGATGGGCGTGGCCGATGGGACCTACACGCTGTCGGGCGAAACCTTTATGTTCACGGGCTCGGGCAACGCGGTCAGGGAAGGGTCGACCACAACGTTCAGCCTGATGGGCAGCGGAACGCTTTCAGGCTCGGCCGGCTCGGGCACCTATTCGATAGAGTTCGAGGACCCCGCCTGGTACGACGCGTCGGGCACGTGGGACGTGACCAGGCGTTGAGGCGACGGCAGCCGTCCATCCTGCCGCAGCAGCAGTTCTCGGGGTTGATACTGATTATCAGTCAGTAACCGGCGAAGCGCGTCTTGATCGATTCCATGAGCCATGTGTCCCCGTCCTCCAGCGCGACCTCCCCGTCGCTTCCCTTCACGGTTCCGGCGAGCACCTGTTGAACGAGTTTTTTGTCGGCCTTTTCCTCGAGCAGGATCATGGCCAGCTGGAGCGCGCACCAGTTCTTTTCATGGGCGTCCGCGCCTTTCACGGCGCCCTCGGCCAGGACTGCCTTGAAGCCGTCGATGGGGTAGGGGACCACCCAGTTCCTGAACCTGCCTATGTGGTTCAGCATGGCCTGGGCTTTCTTCCGGTAGGACGCGCCCTCGAGGCCCGCGGCTGCCCAGTCCTTTGCCCCGTCGCTCTTGCCCGTGATCAGCGGAATCAGCTCCACCCGGGCCGATTTCCTGTCGTCGGCGGAGAGCGGAAACGCGGCGGGGTCGTTCAGGTGGGCTTTCAGTTTCAGGCCGTAGGCAGCGGGAAGAAAAGAGCCGGACATCAGGTTCTTCGTGGACATCAGCAGCTTCTGGAATTCCTCGATCGTGAAGGCATGGTCCTGCCAGCCCGGATATTTCTTTGCCAGGAGAAAATCTTCGTAATACATGGCCGGCTCGGGTCCGAGCAGGAAATTGTGCTGCAGTCTCCCGCCAAGGAAAAAGCACTTGCCCGCCAGGTAGTGAAGCCGCGGATTGTCCATGGTCTGGGTGCCGAAATTATTAAAATGATCCGCTATAAAGCCTGTTGTCCAGATCTGTCGCAGGAGGATCGCGTCGATGGAGTCGATGTTGATCTCTTCGAGAGACTCCCTGACCTTTTTATTTTCAGCCAGTATTTTTTCCGCGCTCCTGATGCGCCCGGCG
>JBDRLK010000643.1:0-10598 GCA_043813155.1 Pseudomonadota bacterium
TCATCCGTGGACAGCACCCTCGATTTGTAATAGACCTTGCCGCCCTCTATCTCGTTGTCGAAGAACCAGATATTGTAGGAATACATGTTCTTCCACGTTGCTTCCGAGCCCGAGGTTTTTACGATGAGCGGCGTGTTGGTGGGGATCCCCTCGATCGAGTAATAGGCCAGTTTCCTGCAGTCCTCCGTGTCCGGCTTGAGCTCGCGGCAGATCCCCGAGCAGAACTCCTCTTCTTCACCGACTTCATGCGGAACGGGAAGCTCGTCTTCGTGGTCCGCGCACTCGTCCACGCTCACGGTGGAGCCGAGCAGGTCGCCGAGGGTCGCGTCCTCGTTCTCGGCGAAAATCTCGACGGTGATGTTCGAGCTGTCCGGTCCCGTGGCGTACACGTCCACGACGCCGTGCACCGTAACGGTCTGCGGGTCCTTCTGCTCGGGATAGCCATCCGGCTTGAAGCACGACAGGTCCACCCCGCCGCTGCCGCAATAATCGCTCATATCGGTGCAGGAGGTCCTCGAGGCTGTTTCGCGGGGAACCTTGATGCAGGCGCAGCATGTCAATACCTCGCCGGGCCTGCACGTGGGAGGATCGTCGCAGGGGGGGCAGGTCTCGTACTTGAACGTCACGGTTTCTTCATCCGTCGCGGCGTCCGTGGATCCGTTTCCGTCGCCGTTGCAGCCGGCGCAGAAGGCGAACAAAAGAAGAAACGCGGCGGCCGGGTTTATCGTTCTCATGGGGATGTGTCCTCCTTTAATCTGATCATCTGGTGATAGTGATACGGGTTATCGGCCGATCAGGTAAGCTTCAGCTTCCTCTTTGTCTCCTCGCGGACCTTCTCATATTCCACCTCCCATTCCCTCGTTCCGTCCTCGACGTGCTTGATTTTACTCCTGACCTCCTTTTCGATTTCATCGTCAATGCCCATGTGCTTCCTGAGAACATTGCGGATCCTGACGGTCAGTGCCTGGTCATCGCTGAACACTTCCTCGACGTTGCTGGAATGCATGAAACACTCGATGAGCTGCTGGATAATGTAGGTGATGGCCTCATCGCCGATGCCGAAATTCTTCTGCTTGGCAACCAGCCTCTTCGCCTTCGCAAAATCGGAATAGGTCAGGCCCATTCTCGAGATGCGGTCCTTGGCTTCCTCGTCGATCAGCCTCTCCACCCTGATGTACTCTCTCAGGATCGCTTCCACATCCTTTTCCACTTCCTCGTGATCGGAAACTTCAATATCGTTTTCATTGATCAGGCTGCGCGTTATTTCCGCGGCAATGATTGGAATTTTCCCCGTGTACAGCTTCATAGGACACTTTCATACACAAATTTCCAGAATTGGCAACGATTAATCGAAATTTAAGGGCAGTCGCAGGCTTCGGCCTGCGACCCTGCGTCGTGGTGAGGAAGTCCGGCGCAAGCTGCCGCCCCCGGTGAAGCAATGAGGCCTATGTTAACTCACCGCTCGGGCGGCCCGCTTAATAAGGTGTTGCGGTTAAAGCTTGCGGCTGCCGGCGACCGGCGAGCATTCCTTCCGGGAGGAGGTGGCCCGTGATCTCCTTCAGGTCCTTTTTCTGCGTGACTGCGGCAAAAACCCGCCATGCATTCAGATACATGATCTTATGCACCTCTTCGGACGTAAAACCCCTCTTTTTCAGCGCGCGGGCAAGGTCCTGCATCTTCTCGGCGCTGTCCAGGTCCGCGGGCGGGCCCGCCCCGTCGAAATCGCTCCCCAGGGCCACGGCGTCGATTCCTGCCGCCTTTGAGATATGGACGATCTGGTCAACCACGTCCTTCATCGTGACCTGGTCTCGAGGCTTCGGGGCGACGAAAGCTCGATGAAAATTCACACCGATGACGCCCCCCTTTTTTCCGATGACGGCAAGCAGCTCGTCCGAGAGGTTTCTTTCGATGTCCATGAGGGCTTTTGCGCAGGAGTGGGAGGCGATGAAAGGGTCGGTTGAATACTCGGCCACGTCCAGCACGGTCCGGTCGGAGGCGTGTGAAACGTCAATGACCATACCGAGCTCGTTGGCTCTTTCGACGAGCTTTATACCCTTTTCCGTGAGGCCGTAAGTTCCCCTCTTGTCCTTCGAATTGCTCGTGCCGGCAAAATCGTTCGAATCGAACCAGGTAAGCCCGATGACGCGGACGCCGAAGTCATAGAGCTTGTCGATCTTTCCCATGTCCCCTTCCAGCGGGCTCAAGCCTTCGATGCCCAGGACCCCCGCCACCTGCCCGCCCAGGCGGGCTTTCCAGATCTGGCTCCCGGTCGTGGCGAGCGCAAGCCGGGTATTGTTCTTGCTTTTCCACTTCCAGAACGTCGCGGCCATCTTTTCGACCGTCTTCCACCCTTTTCCCGGCTTGACCCATATCGCGAACACCTGCGCCAGGTACTTGCCCTTCTGCATTTTTTCCAGATCCACGTGGCAGTCGTTCTTCTTTATCCCGACGCCCTTGTTGAGGTTCTGGTAGAGGGTATCGGCGTGGAGGTCGAAGACAAGGACATCGTCGCTCTCCTTTTTCTCCGCCCCTTCCTTGCCGATCCCCGCGGACGCTAAAAAACAAAGACCGGCGGCGAATGCGCTGATAATGCTGATGAGCGGCTTTCTCGATGCGATAATCACTTATTTTTTCAGCTCGACGAGCTCGATGAGAACACCGCGATTGGCCTTTGGATGGAGAAACGCGATCTTGTGCCCGCCCGCGCCGACTCTCGGCTCTTCGTCGATCAGCCTCACGCCCCTGTCCTTGAGGGTCTTCAGCGTGCTTGCGATATCCTCGACCTCGAGAGCGACGTGATGGATGCCTTCGCCCTTGGCCTCGATAAACTTGCCGACAGGCGATGCCGGATCGGTCGGGGAAACAAGCTCGAGAGTGCTCTCGCCGACCTGGAACGAGGCTGTCTTGACCTTCTGCTCGGCTACTTCCTCGCGATGGACTTCAGTCAGCCCGATGGCGGCGCCCAGATGGTTTGCCGCCTCATCGAGGTCGGAAACCGCGATGGCGATGTGATTTATTTTCAGGATCATTTGTAGGTAAATTTGAGCTCGTAATCACAGATATGGAAAACATCCCCCTCGTCGATGCGCTTGCTGTCTATCCTCTTGTTCTGAAACTCGATTCCGTTTACGCTGCCCAGGTCCTTGATGTAATAGGCCCCATTGTAGTAGATGATGGCGACGTGTTTGCGTGAGATATTGCCGTCCTTGATGGCGAGGTCCGACGTTTTCAAACCCCTCCCTATGATAAACTGCTCCTTGGTTACCGGTATCCTCTGGCCATTGAAAATGAGATACAGTGTCGGCACCGTGCCGGCTGCCTGGGGTAGAAACGGCGACGGGCCGGCTCCCTGCCCGCCGAGCATCGGAGGGATGCTTCCGGGTCCGGGCTGCTGCGGCCGCGCGACAGCTCCCCTTCCCATGGGGTCGGTATCCATTCTCATGGGCGGTGCCGCGGCCTGCGGCCTCGCCATGGGAGGAGGGGCTCCTGCGCCCTGGAAGGCGGACGGCGGCATCGGCTTCCCCTGCATGGGCGACTGATGGGGTCTCGGAGGCGGAGCAGAGGGGCGCTGTCCGCCCGGAGGGGGTGCCAGGCGATGTGCCCCCATGCCTGGAGGCGGCGCCGCCAACGGCGGCGGAGTGGAATGCGCAAAACCAGGGGGTTCCATGGATGCCGATGAATCGCGTCCTGCCTGAGGTGCAGCATATTTTCTCGATCTCGCATACTGCCGCATGGCCTCATTGATGAGATAATCAATGGAGCACTCGAGCTCAACGGCCATCTTCTCGAATAATCCCCAGAGATCATCCCGGCACTGGAAATGCCTCATTGTTTTTCGCGTGCGATTTTGTACCATAGATGACCACCCTAGCTAGAATATTTCGGGAATGAATATACTTCGGCCTTATTATATAATAAGCAGAAACTCCTTTTCAATATCTAACAGAAAAAAACCTCATGTTCTATAGGTCTGTGCATGCCCGGGGCAGGCCGGGCAGGGGACTTTTACTGTCTCTTTTCTATCTCCCTGGCCGCCCAGCCCGCCACGTCCCTGACCTTTTCAAAATTCATGGCCTCGATCTTCTGAATGCTGCCGCCGGCCCCGACAATCTCACCCTCCTTGCTCTTCCATTCAGTGAGCTTGGCACCGTCACCCATGGCCTTTTTCAACAGGTCCAGATCCGATTTCTCACCCATGAGGCCGAGCGTGAAAATCGCAATGGCCCTGGCCACCGCCTCTTTGGATTCCACGAGCGTCCTGAGGCTTTCGAGGGTTCCCCGCTTCGCGTCCCCCTCCAGGGGTTTGCCCTTGTCATCCTGGGTGAAGCGCACCATCACGAAGTCCCTGAGGTCCTCGAATTCCTCCCACGGGTCCTTTTCCGACGCAACCTCCTCAACGACGCCCGGAATTGCTTCCGGGCCGCCGAGCTTCATGATTTCATCAACGCCCACGCCCCTGAACTTGTCCTTGTCTGCCCCGACCTCGTGCAGCAGCTTGTAGATCCGCGGAACGAATGATTTTTCCTTGGTGCAGACGATTGCGTCATAGGCGAAATTACGCGCCATGTAGTCCTGGCTCGCGTCCTCGGCGAGCTTGAACAGGGCTTCGGCGTCATCCTTGCTGCACAGGTCGAACTGCAGGTATGCCATCATGGCTCCCCGCTGCACTCTTGCCGGGACCTTCAGGCTGGAGCCCAGGCTCAGAAGATATTCCCGGACGTCCTTTCCGCCCATCCTGCCCATGGCCACGAGAAGGGGCTCTTCCACCCTGCCCTGCGGCCTTGCCTTGGCGATCTCCACGATGTTCTTTCCCGCCAGCTCCCTGGCTTCCCCGCTGCCGATCTTCAGAAGGATCTCGGATACCTTGTCGTAGGCAAGGAATTCCGGCTTGAGCAGGCCCGCCACGGCCGTCCCGGCAGGCTCGCCGATGCCCAGGAGCATGACCTCGATGGAATAGCGGCCGGCAAAAAACCTGCCGTTGAAATCGGACACGCACCATTCCACGAGCGCCTCCTCCGCCTTCGTCTTCTCGGCCCCGCTCGCATGGGGAAGGACAACGAAAAGAGCGTCCTTTGCCGAGACCTGAGAGGCAATCGGGGGCGAAGGGGGCGCATTGCCCTCTCGAATCCCGTCCGTCAGGATGGGAACGAGCACCTCCACGATCCTGCCCCGCGCCGAGCCGTCAACGGCTTTCAGGGCCTTGTCATACTTGTCCCACTGCTCGATCTCGGCGAGGGCCCAGGCCGCCTCCGCTCTCATCTGCGTACTGTACCGGTCGTCCAGCATGACGGCTGCAAGCTTTTCCGGCCCTTTCTGCGTTTTTTTCCATTTTTCGATGTCACTCGATGTGACCTTGCACCCCCATGCGAAAACAGCAGCGGCAATCGTCAGCAGGATCATTAATTTGAATTTCATTATAAAATCCTTTTTGGTTATTATTATGGACAATTTTGTGTAAATCAATGAGGTTTTATTGTCAAGTAGAAAGTTGGCTCCTGCGGCGCAACCGAAGAAGCCGGAAGCCGGGAACCGGGAGCCGGAAAAAATCGTCAGGAAGCATGGAATTCATGGCAGCCGCGAGCACTGCACGGTCCCGCGCGGGCGGCCTCGACAGTCGGAAAAAACACAATATTCACGCCCCGACCCCCTGTTTTTTTACCGGGGTTGTTTACAAATATCAAATTTTCAGGATGTAATACGATCTTAAAATATGAAGATGAAGCTCAATAGATTTGTTTCCATGCTTCTTGCATCCCTGCTGACCTCGTTCTTCTGGCCGCAGCAGATAGAGCAGATCAAGGAGAAACTCTCGGGCCAGATATTTTCCGCGCCTTCCTTGAACTCCTATGACATCAACATTCTTGCCAAGGTCGGATCGGAAGAATCCATCAGGATGCTTCTTGTCATTGCCGATTCCGAGGAAGAGTTGCTGCAGATCCTCACGATAAGAAAAATTCTCGATCTGTACCTGAGCAGCTGGTATTTCTCGAATGATTACCACGAAAAGCTCACCGTGGAAAAAATACTCCTGAAATGGCTTAATTCGCAATCGACGCAGCTCAAGATCACGGCGTGCCAGCTGGCCAGGGAGGGGGGGTTCACCCAGCTCAAACAGGATGTTGCAGCCCTCATCCATGACCCGGACTACGACGTCAAGCTGGAGTGCATGCGGGCATTTTTCGACCTCCATGCCGGTTCGGAAGACAAGACCATGGTCATAGAGAAATACCCGAATATCCTGAGCAGCGGATATCATGAAATAAAGAGCGTGGCGCTCAAGAAGCTCGGGGAGCTCAACGTGAAGGAGTCATTCCCCACCGTCGTCAGCATGACGGGCTCGGACAATCCGCTCACCAGGTCCGTTGCGCTTATTTCCGCGGCCATGATCGATCCTGACAAATCATTCCCCTACGTGACCGCCGCTCTCGACGACGAAGACTACCAGGTCCGCCTGTCGGCCCTGACGGCGCTCGGCCACATACAATCGGAAAAATCCCTGCAAAAGCTTATCAGCCTGACATCCGACGCCGGGCTTCGCACCCTGGCGCTGAAAGAGATATCCCGCTGCTGCCTTCCTCAGGCCATCGATACGCTCATGGAGTATACGGGAGACAAGAACCTGTCGCTTATCGCGGTCGAGGGGCTTTTGAGCTGCGGGGAGCTGCCTTCCGAAAAGCTGGGCAGCCTGCTGAAGGAGACCGGCGACAAGGTCAAGCTGGGCTCGCTTCTGAAAATCATGCGGGCGAAGCCGTCCCAGGCGTACCTGGAGCCGCTCAGGAGCGTCAGGGACAAGGTCAACGGCCTGGAAACCGAGTACCTGCAGTGTCTTGGAAAGATACCCGGCAGGGAGTCCCTGATCACAATCCTGAGCTTCACGGAAAGCTCCAGCCCCGCGGTGCGCAGCAGCGCCCTGAAGCACGCCGACGAGATGTGCGATGAGACAGGCTATGACAACATGGCGACGGACATCATCATCAACTCCATCTCCGACCAATCCGACGCCGTTCGCCACGAGGCGATCCGGATGGCCGGGAAGTGGAAAATAAAGGAAGCGGCTCCTTTTCTGAAAAAAATAATGCTGGCGCCCGAGGAAGGCTCGTCAAACGAAACGCAGCGCGTTCTCGCGGCCATCGCCCTGCTGCAAACAGGGGAACAGGCCGCCTCGGGTGTCGTGATCGACGGGCTCTACTCCTATAACCCGGACGTCCGATCGAGCTGCGCCGAAGCCATCATAGGCAACGATGTCGGCTGCAGCAATCAGACCCTCTCGAGGACCGTGGGCAGCGATGCTTTTTACGAGCAGTCCGAGGCCGGATACTTCGAAAGATTTATCGTGGCCGGCGCCGTCCTCGCCAGATGTGACGATCCGGCTGCCGAAGCCAGGCTGAAAAAGCATCTTGGCGGCGACGACGATGAGATCTTCCTTGCCGCCCTGATCGCATCCCTGCTCAGCTCGAGGCCGGCGCTCGTGGAGGAAATCAGGCAGTTGCTCGTGTCGGGCGGAACGGACGCACGGCGTGAAGCCTCGACGCGCCTGTGGCTGCTCCATGGCCCCGACGGCAGGGATCTCATCGAGCTGCTGCTTTCGAGCGATGACGCCTACACGAGAAGCGGCAGCCTGCTTTCCCTGATCAGGAGCGAATCATTCGGGGACAATGAAAAAATCAGCATTTTGCTCGAAAAGCTTGACGACGAATTCGAGGGCGTCAGGGTCAATGCCATGGCCGGCCTTTCCGTTTTTGCGCAAGGGGCCCAAAAACATGGAAAGACAATATGCAAAAAACTGGACCGGCCTCTCACCACCGCGGAGACCATTGCGGCGCTTGATCTCTGTTCATCCATTGAAGCCGGCTGTATCCATGAAAAGCTCGAAAGAATGATTCTTGGCAACAACAGGACTATCAAGAAGAGCGCCATAAAGGCGCTCATGAAAATATATTCCGGCGATGAGAAGCCCCAGATAGCGGAAAAGCTGCGCTTCAGCCTTGCGGCGTGCAGCCTTAACGACTTTGACAAGGCAAACAGGCAGGTTTGCGCCGGCCTCCTGAAAGGGGAGCCCGTTGCTGCCGCCGCGTCCGATGAGAGTCCCATCCTGCCGTACACTTTCCCCTATCCCGCGCCCCTGTCACCCTTTGCATACCCCGCCTCCTACCCCTACGCCTATCCTCCCCCTCTCTCAATCGCAACCGGCTACCCGGGCGTGCTCGAGGCAAGGAAAGAAATTATTCCTTTCGAGTATTCCATCGCCGCGCTGAAGCAGTACCCGACGTTCTACCCGTTTTACTTTGTCGGCAAGGACATGAAAATCGTTTTCCTGTTCAAGGGAAGCCGCTGGTTTTCCGGCGTCGATTTCGAAGACTCGGGACCCTTTTCGTATTTCGATCCACTGCAGGATCAGAGCTGAAAAATCGTAGGGGCCGGGCCTTGAATCTTGAATTTTTCGGGGTTTTTCTATGAAATTATTTCATAGCGCGAAGAATGAAAAGTTCGCTATGAAATAATTTCATAGAAATAATGGGTGAAATTCAAGATTCAAGGCCCGGCCCCGGAGCTCCCCCCGGAAACGTGAATGCACCCGATAAACTGCTGGGGCTTGAAAAATATTACTGTCTCCATTAAAATTTATATAGTATTCAAATGTTAAATTAAATGTGATGCGGGGCGTCAGAACCGCGAGATAAACAAGTGCCGAAACTGTGCCCAAAATGCGGAAAAGTCTACGGAGACGACGACCGGTTCTGTTACGTGGACGGGGGAAAACTTGTGGAACACCCGGTTTCTCCCCCGCCGACCGGCACGCACGCGGCCCCGGCCAAAGTCGATCGTGACGCATACCTTGGAAAAACACTTCTGAACCAGTTCGAGATTTTCGAGGTCTGCGGCTCCGGCAGCATGGGCACGGTTTACAAGGCCCACCAGAAAGAGATTGAAAGGGTGGTCGCCATCAAGGTTCTCCATCCCCAGCTTGCCCATCAGCCGGAGGCCGTGCTGCGATTCCACAGGGAAGCAAAGGTCATCAGCAACCTGAATCATCCCAACATCGTTCACATCTATCTGTTCGGCCACCTGTCGGACGGCAACCTGTACATCGTGCAGGAGTACGTGGACGGCAGAAGCCTTGACGCCGAAATGAAGCATTCCTTCAATGTCAGCAGAACCATACATATCGCCGGTCAGATCCTTTCCGCCGTCGGGGAAGCCCATGCCCACGGAGTCATTCACCGCGACCTGAAGCCGGAAAATATCATGTTGAAAGCCGTGGGCGACGACAACGATTTCGTTAAGATTCTCGATTTCGGCGTGGCGAAAAAAATCGTCACTCAGACCTTTGCCACGAAGGAGGGCCTGATCTTCGGGTCGCCCAAGTACATTTCCCCGGAAGCGGCAATGGGGGAAAAAATTGACGCGCGCAGCGATCTTTATTCCCTTGGCATCATCCTGTACCAGATGATCTCGGGCGAGCTCCCCTTCCAGGGCAACACGCCCATCGAGCTCCTGATGGAGCATATCAATACCGCGCCGACCCCATTGAGGTCGAAACGCGCGGCCTCCAATGTCCCGATTGAGCTGGAAATCATCATCATGAGGCTGCTCGCAAAAAATCCCCGCGAAAGATATCCCACGGCACTGGCCACAAGGGAGGCTCTCATGGCGGTGCAGAGAACGAGCCCTGCGGGATCGGCCGTTCCGGCGGCAGCCACCAGGGCGGCCTCGCCCGGCAATGAAAGAATGCTCACGGCGCAGGCTTCGGACAGTTTTGCCGCCGCGGCCACGAAGAAAGACCTGCCGCCGCTCGAATCGCCCGGGGAGCCCGGCTACACCGATTACACGACGCAGGAAGATATTGTCGGCACGCAGGAGCTCTACGCGCAGCAGATACGCAAGGAGAAGATGAAAAAGGCGCTGGTCCTTGCCGCCTTCGTGATCGCCATCCCCGTCCTGTGCGCTGCCGCATATTTCGGATACCGCCTCCTCAAGAACGCCTTCTTCCCCTACGACAAGCTTGCGTCGGGCCAGGAGGAGAAAGGCTCAACAGGGCAGGAGCAGCCGCCCGTGGACGAGAAGGAGGAAGAGACGAAGACGCAGAAGGAGACGGAAGACCGGGAAGTTCCGATAGAGGAGACCTCCTCCCTGCAGGCCGATATCATGATCGAGAACCAGGACGTGCCCCTGGCCGGGACGCCGGTCAAATTCGCATGCTACCTTCTTAATGAAAAGGAAGCGGTCCAGCGTCCGCATTTCATCATAAAAAGCTCGGACGGCGTCGAGATCAAGCTTGCAGCCGATGAGATGCTCACGCAGGAGGATGGAAAGAGAAAGTTTACCAGCGAATATTCTTTCTCCGCGGCCGGACCATACATCGTGACGTTCGCATCCATAAAAAAACCATATTCGCCGTCGGTCAGGATCCATATTCAAGAGAAATCCAGCGGCAAGAAGAAAAAGAAGTCAGGGAAAAAGGACAAGCCGCTGATCATAAAGGAAATCCTTCCGGACGACGCGCTGAAAGGGGACCTGAAAAAACCGCCCCAATTCGGCCCCGACGTGGTCATCGAAACCATCGAGCCTCCCGAGGAAAAGGAGCCTCCCAAGGGCAT
>JBDRLK010000644.1:0-6432 GCA_043813155.1 Pseudomonadota bacterium
CGAGCTTTTCATTCTTCGCGCTATGAAATAATTTCATAGAAATAATGGATGAAATTCAAGATTCAAGGCCCGGCCCCCATACTCCCCCCGGAATCGTGAATGTGCCCGAGGAATGTCAGGATCTTGCAGTTCTGAAGTAAAAGTGATTAAATGGTTTTCAATGAGCACCTTTTTCAGACAGGTTGCCCGGGCCGCGCTTGTTCTTTTGCTGACAGCCGGCGCATGCAACGGGGGGGGAGGGGAAGAGTTCACGTGCCCGGACGCGTGCACCGGAGGGCCGGAGTACACGCCGCCGCAGCAGTTCGTGCCGCCCGAGATCGTGGATCTTGTGCGCTACGTGGACCCCATGATCGGCACGCAGGGGTCGGGCAATGTCATCCCCGGCGCGCTCGTTCCGCACGGCATGGTGCGCCTGTCGCCGGACACGGTTTCCGGGGGCGGGTCGGTGAGCGCCTACGAGTACGGGGACACGCGCGTCAGGGGCTTCAGCCACACCCACCTCGAGGGCGCGGGCGGCTCGGGAAACGGGTACAGCGAGATCCTTGTCATGGCGGGCGCGGGCGAGCTTGACGTGATGGACCCGTCATCGCAGTTCTCCCATGACGACGAGCGCGCGGAGCCCGGATACTACAGCGTGCGGCTCTCCGATCCCGGCATCGACGTGGAGCTGACGGCCGCGGCGCACGCGGGGTTTCACCGCTACACGTTTCCGGCCCGCGACGATGCGTGGATGGTCATCGACCTGGGCAACTCCCTGGGCCTGTCCAAGGGCGGCTCCATCGAGGTCATCGGCAGCAACACGGTCCGGGGCATGGGGCAGTACGACGTGAACCCCCTGGTGAGCCTGATGATCGGCCCCTGGAACCCCACGGCGCAGGCAAAGGTTTATTTCCACGCCGAATTCAGCCGACCTTTTAAGGGCTTCGGAACCTATGGCCCGGACGGCATGGTCGACGGCGAGCGCGCGGGGGAGGGCAAGGAGATCGGTGCCTTCCTGCGCTTCGATGCTGCCGAAAATCCCGTGGTCGAGGTGCGCGTGGGCATCTCCATGGTCAGCATGGACCAGGCCTGCAGAAACATGCGCGACGAGCTCGGCGAGGATACCTTCGAGACGATCCGGGAAAACGCGAAGACAGCATGGAACGACAAGCTCAACCGCGTTCGGATCGAGGCGGACGAGGACGTGCTCACGCAGTTTTACACGGCTCTTTATCATTCCATGTTCCAGCCCGCGAACTATGCCGAGGCCGGGGGGTGCTTCACCGTGGCCACGAGCGGACAGTTCGTGGAGCACAATGAAGGAGGCAGGCCTTATTACACGGATGACTGGTGCATGTGGGACACGTACCGGACACTGCATCCGCTGGGCACCCTGATCGAGCCCGAAATCCGCAGTGATATTGTACGCAGCATGCTCACCATGTACGAAGAGGGGGGCTGGCTGCCGAAATGCACCTGGCATGCCTCGGGTTACTCCCGCGTCATGACCGGCAATCCACAGATCGCGGTGATCGCCGATGCCTGGATCAAGGGTTTTACGGACTTTGACACGGACCTTGCCTGGGAGGCCATGCTCAAGACGTCGATGGAAGAGGTGGAGGACCCTCTGGACAGTCTTTGCGGGTATTACGGTCTCGGCACGCCGCTCGAGTACATCGAATCCGGCTACGTAGGCCACGAGTGCGACGGCACGCAGGCCGCGTCCATGACGCTGGAGATCGCCTACGCGGATTCCTGCATGGCCGATGTTGCGGGCTTGACCGGAAGGACGGACGATGAAGAGGTTTTCCGGGAGAGGGCGCAGAATTTCAGGAATCACTGGAACCCGGACACGGGCTTCATGCAATCGCGCTACCGCGACGGCGAGTGGGTCGAGGATTTCGACCCGGCCGACACGAGCGACTTCAACGGGTTCTGCGAGGCCAGCTCGTGGATCTTCAGCTTTTTCGTGCCCCACGACGTGGGCGCGCTCATCGAGCTCATGGGAGGCGCGGAGCCTTTCGTCGAGCGCCTCGACCAATTCTTCAGCGAGGGGCACCACGACGCTTCCAACCAGCCGGGCTTCCACATCCCCTGGCTCTACAACTACGCGGGCAGCCCGTCAAAGACGCAGGAGCTCGTGCGTCTTCTGCTCGCCGAAGAATTCTCGTCCGGCCCTGGCGGGCTGCCGGGCAACGACGATGCCGGGGCCATGAGCGCCTGGACCATCCTGGCCGCCCTCGGCCTCTACCCCGTTGCCCCGGGGCAGCCCATCTACACGATCTCGACGCCGCTCGTCAGGCGCGCGACCCTGCACCTCCACCCCGGCTATTTCGACGGCGCAACCTTTACGATCGAGACCGAGGGAGACATCTCCGACGTCTTCATCCAGTCCGTCACGCTGAACGGCGCGGAGCTCGACCGGCCCTTCATCACACACGGTGAAATCGCGGACGGCGGAACGCTGCACCTCGTGCTCGGTCCCGAGCCCTCGGACTGGGGCGCTGCAGACCCGGGTCCCTGAAGCCATGGCGCAGCGAGAGCCCCTGTATCCCGAGCCATGCGTGATCATGGCGCCTTTGTCGAATTACACGGACATGCCCTTTCGCATGGCATGCCGGCGCCAGGGCTGCCATTATGCTTTTTCACAGCTCGTTTCCACCGGCTCGCTCACCCACGGCAACCCGAGGTGCGGGCAGCTTCTCCTGCGCGGAAAAGACGAGCCCTGGCTCGGGGTCCAGCTGTTCGGCTCATCGCCGGACAAGCTGGCCGAGGCCGCGCGGATACTCAATGACCATGAATTCGATGTCCTTGACTTCAACATGGGCTGCCCGGTTCCCAAGGTAATGAAGCGGGGGGCGGGCGCGGCGCTTGGAAGCAACATCCCCCTGGCCGTAGCGTGCCTCGAGGCCCTTGTGAAAACCAGCCGCTTTCCCGTGACCGCAAAGATCCGCGTGCTGCCGGGAAAAGACCCGGAGCCCAGCGTCCGCTACGCGCTCGCCCTCGAGGCAGCGGGCATACGGGCGCTGACCATTCACGGCCGCCGCGTCGCGCCGGTCTATGCCGGGCCCGGGGCCCACGACATCATAAGGGCGGCGAGCGAGGCCCTGTCCATCCCGGTCATCGCCAACGGCGGGGCCATGGACCGCGAAAGCGCGCGGGGCCTGCGCCTCGAAACCGGGTGCGGCCGCATCATGGTGGCGCGCGGCGCCATCGGCAACCCCTGGATCTTTCGCGAATTGCTGGACCCTGCTGCGCCCGCCGGCCAGACGCACGAGGAGGTGTGCTCGGAGCTCGAGCGCCATGTGCTCGACATGGTCGGGATGTACGGGGAAGAGCACGGAATCGTGAGGGCGCGCAAGATCATCCTGTCCTACCTGACGGGGCGCGGCTACCGCAGGTTCAGGCGCAGGGCCGTCACCGGGCTTTCGGACCCCGGCGAATTCATGCAGCTGCTGGACATCATCCGTGGCGAGGGTCCCAGCCGAAGAAGCTTCTCTTCACCCGTTGGGTAGAAGGGGCGGCTTCAGTCGCCCGTTCATTGAGTGAAATGAGTGGTTGAAGAAAGCGGCGAATTAGTATAAAATACATGGTTAGCTTTCATAAAAGACAGCCAATAAACACAACCAGGTACCAACCGTCAAAGGAGGGTAAAATGGAAAAAATCAGATTGTTTCTTCTCGTGCTTTTATGCGTTGCCCTTGCGGGCCTGCAGGCCGGCTGCGGCAACGGGGACGACAACGGCGGGGATGCGGATGCCGTCGATGTCGCCGATGATGACGGCGCCGGCGTAGATATCGAGGAGGAGGACATACCGGCCGACGGGCCGGTCGAAACAGAGCCCGATCTGCCGGCCGAGGTTGAGGCCGTGGATGACCCGGTCGGGGAGGAGCCGGAGGAGGAAGCGGTGGAGGATGTTATCGAGGACACGGTGGAGGAGGAGATCATCAGCGTGGAATGCCCCATTGACGAGGCCGGCACGGGGAGCTTCGGCGGGCTCGTGGGCAGGGGCGCGGACATGCTTGTTACCGACCTGGCCGAGACCGACGGGGTGGGCAACATCATCGTCATGGTTTTCGACGAGGACCCCACCGAGGCCGACAGCCCCGAGCCCGTGGCCATGGCAATCCTTCCGGATGCCGACCTTTCCAACGCGGAAAGCCTGGTCGAGTTCTGTGTTCAGAACATTCCTCCGGGCAATATCTGGCTGGGAGCCCTCATGGACGACAATGGCTCGGGCCTGGACGACGGGCCTTCGGCAGGGGACATCGTTTCCATGAACTTCGTAGAGGAGAACATCGGCGCGGACGAGTCAAAGACAGACATCTACGTGCACATGGACGTGAGGATCGGCCTCATTTACGGCGAGATCGACGTGGACGAGGAGCTCGCCGCGTCGGTGGAGGACCTGGCGGGCGACATGTTCATCATCCTCATCAACAGGCTGGACGATCTGGCCGTTGTCATGGGTGCGGCCGCGTACCAGGACGTCGACCTGTCCGGCGGAGAGCCCCTGTCCTACGAGGCCCTGATCCTCGTGCCCCCGCCTCCTGCGCACACCCTGTACGTTGCCGCGATTTTCGACGTTGACGAGAGCGGATCCGGGGGACGGCCGCAGCCCGGCGACCTCGTGAATTTCGAGCTTGTGGCCCCGCCCGGTGAATCGATCATGCCGCCCGACGTGGACTACACGTATTCAGGCATTGTCGAGGAAGTGAATACCGCGCTCATCTGGGAGGTCACTGAATAGTGACCCGTGTTCAGGCCTCCGGCCGGGGGATTTCGAGACTGATTTCCTAGAGCTGACATGAATGACGACAGCTATCTGATTCTGGCCTCCAATTCACCCAGGCGCAAAAACCTTCTGGAGTCCATGGGCCTTCCCTTCAGCGCCGTCGCGAGCGAGATAGAGGAGCGCAAGCTGCCGGGAGAGACCCCCGAGGCTTTCGTCAAACGGGTATCGCTCGAAAAGGCGGTGCACGTATCCAGGCTTTACGGCGACAGGTGGGTCCTCGGCGCCGACACGGTCGTCGTGCTGAAGAGCGCGATCATGGGCAAACCCAGGGACGAGAGGGACGCGGTGGACATGCTGGTCAGCCTGGCGGGCAGAACGCACCTTGTCTGCACCGGCGTGTCACTCGTGAACAAGTCTCTCGACTATTCGCAGACTTTCTGCGAATTGACGAAAGTCACCTTCAGGTCCTTTGACAGGGAAGAAGCGGAAGCCTACGTGCTCACCGGCGAGCCCATGGACAAGGCCGGCGCCTACGGCGCCCAGGCCATGGGCGCGGCGCTCATCAAGCGCGTGGAAGGCTCCTACACAAACGTCATCGGCCTGCCGCTGACGCTCGTCCTGGACATGCTGAAAGAGGCGGGTGTCATCGACGTGTCCACGTCCAGGGGCAGGATGTACGACGTGCGTAAATCGCTGCCTCCCGGGAGATTTTCACAGTCCGTATCGGTCAGGAGAAGGAAGGAGGGAACCCCGCCCACGCTCGAGGAAATCCAGGAGGCTGCAAAACGAATAGGGCCGTACATTCAACGCACGTCCGTGATGACCAGCCGGGGGCTCAACGACGCGCTCGACGTCCAGTGCTATTTTAAATGCGAAAACCTGCAGAAGACCGGGTCGTTCAAGTTCCGGGGCGCCTGCAATGCTGTTTTTTCGATTTCAAAAGACAGGATTGCCGCCGGCGTGGCCACGCATTCATCCGGCAACCATGCGGCCGCGCTCGCGCTCGCGGCCCGCAGGCGGGGGACCGACGCCTACATCGTCATGCCCTACAACGCCCCGGCCGTGAAGAAAGTGGCTGTCGAGGGGTACGGGGGTAAAATTCATTTCTGCAGGCCCACGCAGGAAGCTCGTGAAAAGACGCTCGAGCGTCTCGTGAAAGAGACGGGCGCCAGCTTCATTCATCCGTACGACGATTACCGCGTGATCGCGGGACAGGGAACAGCGGTTCTCGAGCTCCTGCAGGAGGTGGGCGAGCTCGATGCAGTGCTGACTCCCGTCGGAGGAGGCGGGCTGCTGAGCGGCACAGCGCTCACCCTGGCCGCCATATCCCCTTCCACGCGCGTTATCGCGGCCGAGCCCGAGGGGGCCGATGACGCCTTCCGCTCGCTCAGGGCGGGGAAAATCATTCCGTCGGTCAACCCCCAGACCATAGCGGACGGCCTTCTGACTTCTCTCGGCGACCTGACCTTTCCAATCATCCGGGAACACGTCGAGCAGATCGTGACCGTCAGCGACGATGCCATTCTCAAGGCCATGCGTCTCGTGTGGGAGAACCTGAAGATCATCATCGAGCCTTCGGCTGCCGTGACCGTGGCGGTCCTGCAGGAGCGCAAGGTCGACCTGTCGGGGAAACGCGTCGGCATCATCATTTCCGGCGGCAACGTGGACCTTGGAAAAGTTTCGAACTACCTGTCGGGATAACCCGACCATTAGATGGT
>JBDRLK010000645.1:0-10203 GCA_043813155.1 Pseudomonadota bacterium
GACGGGATAGATAGACGCGAGCGAGCCGAGCGGAGCCCTTGTGCAGCGAGAGCGAGGCGAGTGAGCGGCCCGGCGGCCGTCACCGCAGGGAGTCGTACGTGCACCTGTGGGGCCCTGAAAATTATGTGTATAATATTCAGGCTTTTTAGCCTCCCGATAATTCCAATTCGTCGGGCGACTGAAGCCGCCCCTACCCCACGGAAAGGTATGTGGAATTCAGGGAACAATCCGGTCTATGGTGACGGCCAGGCCGCGAACCCGGCCGCAGTAGCAGGTCAGCGTGCACCTCAAGCTGCAGTCATTCAGAACGACCTGGCCGATGCCGTAGTACTCGCCCTGGGCCGGCGCCTGCGACCCGGCCGCCGTGGTGAGCCAGGCAAGCACGAACCAGTTGCGCTGGCTCGTGGCCCCGGCGCCCTCCGGACCGAATTCGTAGCCGCAGGGAAACAGCACCGAGCCCGCGTCCAGGGACATTGTCTCGAACCCGGGCAGGGAATCGCAGCCGGCTGGAAAGCCCGTTTCCGCGGCCGCGCACGTGGACGGGTAATAGCGGACCTCGAGGAAAGCCGCTCCGGCCGCGTTCACGCCCGCGCCCAGGTTGATCGTTCCGTCCACGCCGGGCGCTTCCGGGGCCGACGTGGACGACTGCGAACAGGACGCCGCGGCCAGGGCCGGCAAAAGACCTGCGGCAACGACTAAAAAAACCTTTCGGAAAATCTCACGGTGAAATCCTGTCATGGCCGTCTCCTCGGCTTTTTACCGTCTATGCCGCGCCCATGGATTGCGAATAAAATCAGTTCGGCGAATGGGAGGCTAAAGCCTCCCTTACCCGACGGGGGTAGGGGCGACTTCAGTCGCCCATAAAGCAATTACATGCACTTGCATGCCCGCCCATAGCTTGTGCGGACTTTTGATAATACTAATGTTTTTCTGGTATAAATGACAAGAGGAACCGTTATTTGAGCAGCCAGGGCAAAGCCTATCTTTACGCAGCCGCGACCGTGCTTTTCTGGTCCACGGCCGCTTCCGCCTTCAAGCTGTCGCTGCGCCGCCTCGACTTCCTGCAGCTCCTGCTGTTTTCCTCGGCGACCTCGACCCTGGTTCTCTTCGTCATCCTGGCCGCTCGCGGGAAGCTTTCGCTTCTCGCGTCTTTTTCGAAAGCCGACTACGCCAGGTCCGCCCTGCTCGGATTCCTGAACCCCTTCCTGTATTACGTGGTCCTGTTCAAGGCCTACAGCCTGCTGCCGGCCCGGCAGGCGCAGCCGCTCAACTACACCTGGCCCATCATGCTCGTCCTGCTGTCCGTTCTCCTTCTCGGCCGGAAGATCGGCGTGAAAAGCATCGCGGCCATGTGCGTGAGCTTCTTCGGCGTTCTCATTATCTCCACCGAGGGAAATATCGCGAGCTTCGGGGTCTCCAGCCCGCTGGGGGTCGGGCTCGCCATGGGAAGCTCCGTCGTCTGGGCGCTGTACTGGATTTACAATATCAAGGACGGACGGGACCCCGTGGCCAGGCTCTTTCTCAATTTCTGCTTCGGCTTTGTCTTCGTCCTGGCCGCGACCGCGGTTTTTTCCGATCTCCGGCCGCCGGGCGCAGCCGGCCTGGCCGGGGCGGCCTACGTGGGCCTGTTCGAGATGGGCCTGACCTTTGTTGCCTGGATCACGGCGCTCAAGCTGTCGGCAAACACGGCCCGCGTCTCCATCCTCGTTTACCTGTCCCCTTTCCTTTCGCTCATCTTCATCCACTTCGTGGTGGGCGAGGACATCCCGCCCTCGACCATCGCGGGGCTCGTGCTCATCGTTGCTGGAATCGTTGTCGGCCAGTGGAAAAGAGCGCCGGCTAGTTCGACATGATGAGCGGGCAGGTTATCTGGATGCCGGCCGCGGCCGGAAACTTCTCGTCCTTGAGCTCTTTCTCCAGGGCCTCCCTGACCGCTTTGACCACTGTTTTCCCGCACGCGCACTCCCCGCCGCCGCCCGTGACCTTCACGCTGAGCTTTTTCACCTTGCCGCCGTCGTCGAACTTCATGAGCACCTCGAGCTTCATTCCGCTGCACGGGCACTTCGAGAGAGCCGCCTTGAGCGCCTTGTTGCCGGCCACCGCCTTCTTGAATATTTTCCTGACCGCGCTCATGCTGATCGACCCCATGACCTGCCCGCTCGAAGAGCCGAATGGGGAGGCAACCTTCGCAGCTTGCGCCGAGGACTTGAGCTGGCCCAGGGCCATGGGATAGGAGCCGACCCCGCCGCCTCCCACGCCCGTCCCTTTCAGGCCTAACCCGCCGATACCGAAACTCGCGCCGATCTGCTGGCCCATGAGCGCGCCAATGGCGTTATCGGGCACGCCTTCCGGGAGAGGCAGCGGCTGCTTGACTGCCGTCACCTTGCCCGACTTGTTCGTCTTGTGCTTGTCCACGGCCACGAAGGACGTGAACGCGGTCAGCATGGAATAGTGCAGCCCGAGCCCGGTGATGGCCTTTTTAACGTCCTTGTCGCCGGGGAGCAGGCAGAGCCTGTCCTCCAGGATCTCGCTCCACTTGCGGGCCCACAGGACGCGGATGGGAAGGTTGCCCTTCTTCGCGTCCTTGGCGTCGATCGCGATTGTCCTCTCGAACTTGCCGTCTCCCGCGCTCCCCCTGATGGTGATCGTGCCCGCGGCCTTGCCCTTGTACTTGCCGAAGAGAACGATCGGCCGCTCGGCCATGAGGTCCGGCACCTTCCTGGGCGCGTCGTCATACGTCTTGAACCCGTCGTACTTCACCTCGATGCCGGTCAGGACCGGCCGCAGCACGTACTCCCTGAACCTGTCCGACTCCTCCTTGGCCTTGCCCGAATTGAGGACCACGAAGGGCTCGCCGAGGCCGGCCCTCGCCATGCCCTCGATGACGTAGCGGTTCACGCCGCTCCCGATGCCGAAGGCGAAGAGGTTCGCCTCGGACAGCCGGTCGCTGATGGTCTTGAAGGCTTTTGCCTCCACGCTCACGTACCCGTCCGTAATGACCACCACGGAGCGCGAGATCTTCCCGTCCGCGGGCGCGGGAACGCCGTAGGCGCTCTTGAGGCCCTCGAGAAGCTCGGTCCCGCCGCCGCCCGCGAAGCTGTTCACTTTCTTGAACGCGTCATTGATGTTCCCAGGCGTGGCCTGAACGGATTTATCGCTCATCACCCATGACGCGCCTGCAAAGGCCACGATGTTGAAATAGTCGCCGGCATTCAGGTCGGACAGCAGATTCTTCATGAGGCTCCTCGCCGTGTCGAGCGGAAACCCGCTCATGGAACCCGACACGTCGAGAAGGAAGATGTACTCGCGCGCCAATACCTGGGACGCGGCCGGCTTGGCCGGGGGCTGCATCATGAGGACAAAGAAATTTTCATCGCCGTGCTCGTAGAGCATGACATCGCTCTCAATCTTCTTGCCCGCCCTGTCATGGCTGTCTCCTTTCTCGGGCCCAAAGGGGCCGCCTGCTTCTTCTTTCTGACCGTGACTCCGGAAAAAAGTTCCTCCCGGGCTGAAATCAGTCTTTTGCCTTTTCGGCTTGAATATTATGAGTTTAAGTAATATGCTTAAACAGGTAAGGAGATAACCATGCAATCCATGAACAAGATAACATGTATGTTTTTCGTTCTGCTTCTCGTTGCCTGCGGCGCGGGCAGGAAGATCACCTCGGGGGACGGGGACAACACCGACGGCCTGGACGACACCGGCGACATGCCGGGCGACACGCTGGCGGACACCGGGCCAGACGCGCCCGACGGCACGGACCTGACGGACACGCCGGCCGACGAGGGGGACCGCTGCTTTGAGGCGGGCTGCCCCTGCTCGCGCGGCGAGACCGCGGCCTGTTACGAGGGCGCGGCCGGGACGAAGGGCGTGGGCCCCTGCCACGACGGCCTTCGCATCTGCACGGAAGCGCTCGTGTTCGGCGAGTGCATCGGGCAGTCCGTGCCCGCTGACGAGGCGTGCGACGACGTGGACAACAACTGCAACGGCCAGGTGGACGAGGGCCTGCTCAACGCCTGCGGCGAGTGCGGCGGGACGCCCGCGGAGATCTGCGGCAACAGCCTCGACGACGACTGCGACGGGTTCGCCGACGAGGTGGACGCGGAATGCAACTGCGACGCCGCGTGCCTGTGCCCCGACCCGCCCGACCCGGAGGTGCCATGCGAGTGCCACCCGCCCACGGACCAGCCCTGCTACGACGGGCCGCCGCCGACTTTGGGCATGGGCGAGTGCATGGGAGGGCTTCACGACTGCATCGCCGAGCCGGACGGCAGCGGCCACTGGGGCGCGTGCGATGGACAGGTCCTGCCCTCGGCCGAGTGCTCGGGCGGACCCGACGGGTTCGACAACAACTGCAACGGGATGATCGACGACGGCTGCGTGCCGGACGCGGACGGCGACGGGTACGCGGTCCCGGACGACTGCGATGACGGCAACCCGGACGTGAACCCCGGCGAGGACGAGGTGTGCGACGGGATCGACAACAACTGCAACGGCCTTGCGGACGAGGGCGTGACGAACGCCTGCGGCGGATGCGGCCCGGTGCCGGAAGAGTTCTGCGGCAATGGTTACGACGACGACTGCGACGGGACGATCGACGAGAACTGCACCTGCGAGGCGGGCGAGACCGCGGACTGCTACAGCGGGCCCCCCGGCACCGAGGGCACGGCCCACTGCCATGCCGGCCTCATGGAGTGCATCGCGACGGGCGAGTTCTCGCGCTGGGGCCCCTGCGAGGGCGAGGCAGTGCCCGAGCTCGAGATCTGCGACGAGCTTGACAACGACTGCGACGGCGAGGCGGACGAGCGCTGGGCCGTGGGGTTGAACCGGTGCGGCTTCTGCGATTCCACCGAGCTGTGCGACGAGCTTGACAATGACTGCGACGGCTTCGTTGACGAGGGGCTGCGAAACGCGTGCGGCGACTGCCTGCCCGTTCCCGAGGAGGGCCTGTGCGACGGCGAGGACGATGACTGCGACGGCATGGTGGACGAGGGGCTGGTGAACTCCTGCGGCCTCTGCCCGCCCGAGCCCTGCTACGAGGAGCCCTACCCCGACCCGGGCGAGTGCGAGGAGGACGGGAGGGACTGCGACGGGACCGAGCCCTGGGAGGACGACCCCACGTCGATCACGCTGGGCCAGAGCACGCTCTCCAACCCCTTCATCTACATCTCGGTGACCAACAGGAACCAGGTGGCCAAGCTGCAAACCGAGTCAGGGGCCAAGGTGTGGCAGGTGGCGAGCCACGGCACGGACCCGTCCAGGACGGCGGTCGCGCTCGACTTCACGGTGTGGGTCGGCAACAGGGGGTTCGCCAACCCCTCGAGCCCCGATCATTCCAACCTGGTCCACCTGGACGCTGACGGCAACCTGATCTGCAGGGCCGACGTGACGGGCATTGCCCGCGGCGTTGCCATCGACGCGGACGGACACGTGTGGGGCGGGACCTGGGACGGGAGGACGCTCTGGAAGATCGACGGGACCGCCGTGGACGACACGGTCTCCCCGCCGCGCTGCGTGATCATCGGCTCGTGGAACGTGGGCGTTAACATCTACGGCCTGGCCGTTGACGGCAGCGGCTACGTGTGGACCGCGTCCAACCCCACGGTGAGGATGAACACGCGCACCTATGCCTGGGAGTCCATCACCAACCCGGCCTTTTACGGCATCGCCGTGTCCCCGACCACCGGTAAGATCTGGTACGGCGGCTGGAACGGCGGGGCGGCCGTGCACAGCATCAACGGCACGCCGCCGCACACGCTCACGTGGACGAGCGTGGGCGCGGGCGCCATCACCGCGGTCACGGTGGACCACGAGGGGTTTGTCTGGGGGTCGGGGTATGGAACCAACACGGTCTACAAGATAGACCCGGGCTTAGGGACCCTGGTCTGCAGCGCTCCGGCCGGCCAGAACCCCCACGGCGTTGCCGAGGACGCGGCCGGCAGGATCTGGACGCCCAACTACGCCACCGGGTACGCGGACAGGTACGAGCGCGACTGCACGGGCAGGACGACCTTCCCCGTGGACCCGGGCTACTACCTCTACACCTACAGCGACATGACGGGCATGCAGCTTCGCACGGTGACCGTGAGGGAGGGCCACTGGATCCAGAACTACGACTCGGGCTACGGCTGCCCCACCTGGCACCACGTCGAGTGGCTGGCCGACGTGCCGCCCGAAACAACGGTGGAGGTGAGAGCGGTCGCGGCGGACTCGGAAGCGCTGCTCGCAACGGCCCCGACCGAGGTGTGCGGCCCCTTCACAACATCGCCGGGCGACCTCCTGTCCTGCTCCCAGCTTCACTGCCACAGGTGGCTGCAGCTCGACTTCAGGCTCACCACCACACGGGACGATGCCCGCCCCGTGGTCCACGACGTTGCATTGTACTGGTCGTATTGAGGCGCGCGGGGCCCGCCTCAAGCTATCAGCCTCAAGCTATCGGCCTTCAGCTTCCACGACAACCGCCGCCTCTCGGAGGGCGGGCGGGGCCCGCCCATGGTATGCAGGCACAAGAAAATTAGTGCAAATTTTGACCTTTTAAAGATATTAGTGTTATAATTCTACCTTATATCGGCTCCCTGAGAAAGCAGGCCCGTTCCCGCGCGCAGGGGGGAGTTGCTTTAAGCAAGTACAATGGAAAACCTTCTGGAACAGCTTCGGTCAATACCGGTCATCGGATTGCTTTTCGAGGGGTCGGGCGTCATAATTTTCATCAAGATTCTGGCCATACTCATTGTCATCGTCATCATTCAATCCGTTGTATCCTATTTCCGCGGTTCCAAGGAACGTGAAAAATCAAAGCTCCTGCGCAGGCTCGTTTCCCAGGGCAATTACATGCAGGCCGGAAACATCCATTTCAAGGACAATAACAACCTGGGCGCCCTGAAGATGTACACACAGGGCAAGTACTGGGACAAGGCCGCGCTGGTCTATACGCGAATGGGCGACGCCATGAAAGCCGGCGAGTGCTATGAAAAGGCCCAGGCCTACGCAAGCGCGGCCAGGAGCTACCTGGATGCGGGGGACGACCTCAAGGCAGCCGGATGCTTCCAGCGCTGCAAGGGCAAGGAGGAACAGAAAAAAGCGGCTGAAATTTATGAAAGGGAAAAGGAGTTCCAGCAGGCGGCCGAGATATACGAATCAATAGAAGATTTTGAAAAAGCGGCCGAGACGTACGGTCTGAGCCATCGCTCCGAGAACGAAGAGCTGATTGCCAAGATGTACGAGGCCGGATTGAAAAAGGTCGCCGAAGACATCAACAAGAGCGGCGCCACTCCTGAAAAGGAAGAAAAGAGGAAGGAGCTGGCCCATATGGCCGCCAAGGCCTATGAAAAAATGGGGGAAGAAAAAACAGCCCACAAGTATATGGCCTCCTACTTCATGGACACGGGCGAGCGCCTGCAGGCGGCCGAGTCACTGCTCAAGGCGGAAAGCTACGACGACGCCGCAAAAATGTACGCGGAGTGGGTAAAGGAAAACGAGCTTTCCGATGACACGATTGAGGCCTATTACCAGTATGCTGTCACGCTTGAAAAGGCAAGCCGCCCCATGGAGGCCCTGCCTGTTTACGAGCAGATCGCCCGGCACAACAAGTCGTTCAGGGACGTCCTGATCCGCATGAACTCGATCAAGAAGGCGACCATTGCGTTCACCAAGCCGCCGATGGAGGGAGAGGGAGTGGGAGGGGGGTTGCCGGCGCCCGGAGGCACCATTTTCCAGAACGGCATCGACACCGGCATCCCGAGCGACAGGTACGAAATAATCAAGGAGCTCGGCCTCGGAGGCATGGGAGTCGTGTACAAGGCCGTGGACAAAAAGCTCGAGAGAACCATTGCTCTCAAGCTGCTGTCCCAGGATTTCACGGGAAACCCCACTGCCCTCAAATTCTTCATGAGGGAGGCCCAGTCGGCGGCCCAGCTCAATCACCCGAATATCGTGACGATCTACGACATCGGGACGGTCCGGGGCAGGCATTTCATTTCCATGGAATACATCGACGGCACGACCCTGGAGGACGAGCTGGAAACAAAGGGGAAATTCGCCATACTCGAGTTCCTGCCCATTGCCGAGCAGGTCCTGAGCGCCATGTCCTACGCGCACCGCAGGAAAGTGATCCATCGCGACATCAAGCCCGCGAACCTCATGCTCACCGAGAACAACACGGTGGCAAAAATCATGGACTTCGGCCTGGCCAAGGTCGTGGAAGACAGGACTAAAACAACGGTCATAGCCGGCACGCCGGTCTACATGCCCATCGAGCAGACCCTGGGGAAGAACATCGATCATCGCGCCGACGTTTTCGCACTGGGCGTCACCTTCTTTGAAATGCTCACAGGCGAGCTGCCGTTCCCCGAGGGTGTCGCTGCGTGGCCCTCGGACAGGACGCCGCCGCAGGTCAGATCCCTCAATCCGAATATTCCCAAGAAGCTCAACGAAATCATATTCCGCATGATCCAGCGCAAGTCCATGGACCGCTACGCGACGGCCGCCGAAGCTCACAGGGACGTTACGACCATCATCAAGTTCATCGAGGAATACCAGCGCAAGCAGAAAAAAGGTTGATGGGGCCGGGCCTTGAATCTTGAATTTCATCCATCATTTCTATGAAATTTTTTCATAGCGAACTTTTCATTCTTCGCGCTATGAAAAAATTTCATAGAAAAACCCCGAAAAATTCAAGATTCAAGGCCCGGCCCCATAAACTCCTTGCAAATCCGCGAACTGCCTGTAGTATTATTGAAACAAATAATGGAGATAAAAATGCAAAAGCAAAACCATTTCATGATCGCGGCAGTATCGATAGTTGCCTGCCTGCTCGTTTCGGCGGGATGCGAGGTAACGACATCCTCCTGCGGCAACGGGACCTGCGAGACTTCAGAGACCTGCACCTCCTGCCCCGCGGACTGCGGCCAGTGCCCCGACACCTGCGGCAACGGGACCTGCGGCTCGGGCGAGGACTGCTCCACCTGCTCGCAGGACTGCGGGGAGTGCCCGCTTTGCGGGGACGGGACCTGCGACCCGGGGGAGAATTGCGAGTCATGCGAGGCCGACTGCGGCGAATGCACGAACGAGGCATGGGTGACCTTAGCCTGGACCATCAACGGCGCGGCGGCCGACGCGGCCGCCTGCGCGGGCGTTGGAGGCGAAACCGTACAGATATGGCTCGACGACGATGATGACGGGGCCGCGGATCGCTCCGTGGATTTCACGTGCTCCTCGGGCGCGGGAAGCTCGGCTACCATGTTCGAGGCCGGCGAGGCGATCTCCTATGCCTTTGCGCTGCTCAATTCATCGGGCGGCATCTTATCGCAGTCCGATTCCTGGAGCTCGGAGACCCTGTCGGCGGGCAACAATAACCTTGGCACTGTTGATTTTTCAATGGGCGGGGCGGCGTCCATCGGGTTCGGGTGGACCCTCTTCGGCATGCCCGCGTCCACGGCCATCTGCTCCAGCGTGGACGCCTCGGCCGTCCAGGTCTGGATCGATGAAGACGGCGACGACGCTGCCGACGATTATTATGAGTTCGGCTGCCGGGCCGGCGTCGGCGTGTCGGATGAAGATTTCATGTCCGGCGACACGGTCAAATACGCCTTCGCCCTGTACGCCACGAGCGGCGCCATCCTGACCCAGTCCGATTCCTGGTACACGGAAGTCCTGGCGGCCGGCATCAACGACCTGGGCACGGTCGACTTCACCTGTGACACCCCGTCCGGAGCTGCCGCGGCTTTCAGCTGGTACATCCACGGCGTGCTCGGCGGCGAGGAAGGCGATTACGGCATCGGCGAGACCGACGAGGTATGCAGCCTCATGGATGGGTCGTCGGTCCAGCTATGGATCGACAACAACGACGACACCGTGGCGGACCTCTTTTACGAGGCGGACTGCGGCGACGGGTACGGCGTCACGCCCTTTGACTGGGACGGCGGCGAGACCATCACCTTTGCCTTCGGCCTCTACACTGCCGGAGGCACGCTCATCTCGCAATCCGACTCCTGGGACACGGCGACCCTGTCCACGGGCATCAACGACCTGGGGTCCGTGAACTTCTACGTGGGCGACTACGGGCCGCTCGGCGTGGAGCTGCAGTGGGCGGACAAGATGGACGATCCCGCGTACGGCGACTGCGGCTTCCCGCCGGACACGGTGGCGAGCATGGGCTATCTTCTGTGCTATGACGGCGCCGCGTGTGAAGGGGATTATCTCTAC
>JBDRLK010000646.1:0-8171 GCA_043813155.1 Pseudomonadota bacterium
CCTGGGATACGATATCCCGCCCTTTGACCTGAGCGTCCCGGGCGTTACGTCCATCTCGGCGGACATCCACAAGTACGGTTTTGCCGCAAAAGGCGCATCCACCATCATCTATAAAAATGAAAAGCTGAGGCGTTACCAGTATTTTGCCTACACGGATTTCCCCGGGGGGCTTTACGGCTCGCCCACCATGACGGGCACGAGGCCGGGCGGCGGCATTGCAGCGGCCTGGGCCGTGCTCAACTACATGGGCGAGGAGGGGTACCTCGAGATAGCGCGCAGGATCATGGACGTGACAAAGAAATTCCAGGACGGAATCGCGTCCATCCCCGAGCTGAAAATCCTCGGCAGGCCGGCGGCCAGCGTTTTTGCCTTTGCGTCCGACGATCTGAATATCTACGCGCTGGGCGACGCCATGGAGAAGAGGGGCTGGCACCTTGACCGCAACCAGTCCCCGCCGAGCCTGCATATCATGCTCACGCCCATGCACGAGCAGGCCGTGGAGCCGTTCATGGACGATTTAAAAGCAGGCGTCGAGGAGGTAAGCGGATCGGACGCCGCCGCTGTCTCCGGCATGGCCGCCATCTACGGCATGGTCGCCGCCATTCCGGAAAAGGGCATGGTCAATGACCTGGTGATCGATTTTCTTAGCGAGACCTTCAAACCCGGGAGCGACAAATAATCCCTTTAGAGTGTCATCGCGAGTCCCTCACGCCGCATGCAGTGCGGGGCTTTGGCCCCGCTGGCTTCAACCTCGTTACGGGCGGCCCTGAAGGGCCGCGCTACGGGCTATGATCGCGGCGTTATTATAAAGGGAAAACAGCACGTTTTCTCAGGAGGCAGTGAGCAATTCAAAGCCGTGGCGATCTAAAAATTCATTAATGGGGCGGTTGAAAGAGAGGGCTGTTGCCGACAGAAATTCTTCTCGTGGCGTGCATTGTCGTGTTCGCGCATTTCATCGAGACCTCGACGGGTTTCGGGGCGACCGTTATCGCGGTCGCGCTGGCCGCGCACGTGGTGCCGATCAAGATCCTTGTGGTGACGCTCGTTCTCATCGCCTGGCTGCAGAGCGCGTGGATCATCTCGCGCAGCTTTCGCCACATCCGCTGGGACGTCCTGCTGAAGCGCATTCTTCCGTTCACCCTGCTGGGGTTGCCCATCGGCATCTGGAGCTTCAGCGCGCTGGGCTCGGCGGAGCTGAAGGTGATCCTCGGCGTGTTCGTCATGGCGGTCTCGCTGGTCGAGCTTGTGCGGCTTTTCAGGTCGAGCGCCGCGCCCAAACCCCTGTCCCTAGGCGTGAGCATCGCCGTTCTCCTGGGCGGAGGGGTTTTCCACGGCCTCTTTGCTTCGGGCGGTCCGCTGGTCGTGTATTTTGCAAGCAGGGGGATTGAGGGAAAAAGGAGCTTTCGGGCCACCCTGTCCGTTCTCTGGATCATGCTCAACACGACGCTCATCGTGACCTACCTGGTCTCGGGGCGCATGGAAAAAGAGTCGATCGTCCTGGCCGCGTGGATGCTTCCGGCCCTGGTCATCGGCATCATCGCGGGTGAGATTTCGCACGCAAAAATCAATGAGAAGACGTTCAGGAAGCTTGTCCAGGCAATATTGTTTTTCACGGGAGTGTTTCTTGTGATATAGCGATGTAGTTTGTAGTGCGGGGCTTTTGTGCCCCGCCGAGGCGGCCCTGAAGGGCCGCACTACAGGAGACAACGTGCTTTTGAAACTGCTGCAGGTTGCTTTTCTCGTGCTCGTTCCGGCGCTCATGCTGTGGCTCGAGAGCCGCTCGAAAATCGTGCGCACGCTCAGCGCGGTCGTGTTCTGCTACCTGGCCGGGATAGCGATCGGAAATCAGCCATACGTGCCCGTGGATTCGCAGGTTTCGCTCAACGCCTGCACCATGACGATCGTCCTGGCCATACCGCTTCTGCTGTTTTCGCTCAACCTGCCGGCGTGGCTCAAGCTGGCGAAAGCAACCATCATTTCGTTCCTGCTCATCCTTGTCTCGGTCATGGTGATGAGCTTTATCGCCTGCAAGGTTTTTGCCGGCGCGGTGGAGGAAAGCCCCAAGGTGGCCGGCATGCTCGTGGGCGTGTATTCGGGCGGGACCGTGAACATGTCCGCCATCGGTACGGCCCTCGGCGTAAAGCCTGAAACCTTCCTCATGGTCAATGCAGCGGACATCGTGATGGGGGGCGCCTACCTGCCTCTCCTTCTTACCGTGGTTGGCCCTCTGCTCGCGCTGATTCTTCCGGCCACGAAAAAAACCGGGAGAAGCGCCGCCGATGAATCGGGCGAGTTCTTCTGGAAAGGGCCGGTGATCAGGCCCGTCCTGCCTGGCTGCGCGTTGGCCGTTGCGCTCGTTGCCGTCGCATGGCTCATCAGCCTCCTGTTTCCCGGGGGCACGCGCAACGGCGTGATCATCCTGGCCATCACCACGCTGGCCGTGGCGGCATCGTTTGCACCGAAAATCCGGGCCCTGCCCAAAACGAGCGAAACAGGACAATACCTGCTGCTGGTTTTCTGCGTGGCCATCGGGTCGACGGCTGACTTTGCAAAGTTCTTCTCGTCCACATTCACGATTCTTCTCTACACGGGCATGGTCATGTACGGCGCCATTGCCCTGCATCTTCTCCTTGCCTTCATCTGCAGGCTGGACAGGGATACGGTGATCATCACGTCAACGGCCGCGATCTACGGGCCGGCTTTCGTGGGGCCGGTGGCCATGTCCCTGAAGAACAGGGAAGTGATCTTCTCGGGCATTGCCACGGGCCTCGTGGGCATCGCCGTGGGCAACTACCTGGGCCTGGCGGTCGCCTGGCTGCTCCTGTAGCTGCGCGCCCTCGGCGCGCCCGGAGGCAAACCTATCAGCGCTTCATCCACTCCCTGATCTGTTCGTAAACGTCGGGGTGGCGCCTCAGCCTGGGGTGGCCGATGTTGGAAAAGGACCTGAAGTTCTCTTCGGGGAAGGCAATCCCGTCCTCTCTGAAAAGGGCCTTTCCCGCTGCGCTGGAACGGCTGACCACGCCGTCGCCGATAAAGAGGGACACGGGGTGACCGGGGTCCTTTATTGTCGAGGAGATGACATAATGGTCCACGCCCTCGAGAAGCGCGACGGGGTGGCGGTTGCTGCTCAGCAGGGTGTCCGGGTCCTTTCCCTTCCAGTCCTCGTCGAGAAGATAGCCGAAGCGCGTGTCCTTCATGCCCGAGCTTCGCATGTTGATGATGCCGCTGATGATGCGCGTGTAGGGGTTGAGTATCAATTTCAGGATCACTGACGTGAGGTTTCCTATCTTTTCCATGTAGGCTCCCATGTGGGGCGAGCCAATGAGAAACACTTTCTTCACCTTTTTAACCCACGCTTCCCCGTCCTTGTCGGCGTAATAGCAGGCGCTGCGCACGACTAGGCCCCCCATGCTGTGGCCGATGAGAATGATTTCCTCTGTTTCAACGGGGAAAACCGTTGACAGCTCCGCGATCAGGCGCGACAGGCGCTTCCCGTTTTCCGAGATGTGCAGCCCCGAGTTGTAGCGCACGTAAAGGGGCGTGCAGCCGAAATCCCTTCGCAGCAGCGTGCCGTACGATGTTTCCGGGTCGTCCTCGAACTCCCAGCCCAGCTCGCTGTCCATGTTGCCGTGAAGAAAGATGCAGAGTCTTGGCGTGGCGTCCGGGATGGCGTTTTTGAGGGCCAGCGTTTCGAGCTTTAAAGGCTCCTTGTTTTCATAGAAGCCCATGTTGATGGCAAGGCTGCTCTTTTCCCTTTCCAGCAGGTCGCCCATGAGGCCGTTGATCCCGGCCGTGATCTCGTCTTTTCTCTCCGGCAGGGATGTCAGGGCTTCACCGGAGAAAATAGCGCCCTTTTTCAGAGCCGAGGTAAAGCTGTCGAGACCTTTTCCCATTTTTCCTTTGCAATGCCGCCACCATCGTCATCTCGTCCACGATCTGCCTGTCTGTTTCCGCATCCCCCGTGTTGATGACCTGTTCTTCCACGGTGATTTCTCCCTTGTTCGGAAAACTACATCACATTTGGGGAGAGGAATCAAGTGAGGACTATTCGATCTCGCCCGCTATCCGGTCCAGCGCAGCCTCGACCATCGTGTCGATGCCGTCGGCCGGGTCGTCCGGGTCGAGCCAGACCTCTTCGTCGGGCATGTGGTCCCGGCCGTGCATGATGTTCTCGTCCCTGTCCACGAACTGCGTCAACGAGTGGCGGGGCGCATGGAGCTGCCAGCCGGGGCCCCGCGCAAGGCGCGCCCGCAAGGCGGGGCCCGGTATCGGCGTCCAGAAGTGGGAAGTTGTTTTTTCGCGAGCCCTATGGGCTCTGCACGCACCGCAGCCCGACCTCGAAAGGGTCGAAACCCCCCTCGCCGTCGTGGTAGCGGGCGGCGCAGCGCAGGAAGACCTCTTCGCTGATCCAGGCCCCGCCTTTGAAAACATGGTTCTCCGATCCCCCGGGCGCCAGGGGATCGACGCAATCGCTCAGGCACCATTCGAAATTCGGGGTCCAGGCGTCCTGGACCCATTCCCAGACGTTCCCTCCCATGTTGACGACGCCGAAGGGGGAAACGTTGCCTGCCTCAAAGGCCGTGACATCCTGCGGATTGCCGTAGCACGGTCCGTCGCCCGCGCATCCGGACTCCGGGCAGAATGCCGCCATGGAGCAGTCCGGGTGCTGCGTGCAATCCCAATCGATCTTTTCCCCGCCCCAGGGATAGCACTGGATGCCGTCGCCGCAGGCGGCGTGCTCCCACTCCGCTTCCGTGGGAAGACGCTTGCCCGCCCAGGCGCAGTAGGACCCGGCCATCTCCCGGGTGACGCCCTTGACGGGTCTTTCGTCGCGCCCGTATCCGTACAGGGGCGGGGGGCAGGCGCCGGCCTCTTCGCAGGTGCGGTAATTGGCCACGGACACCTCGTACTTGTCCATCCAGAACCCGCGCGTAAGCGTCACTTCGTGCTGCGGCCTGGATTCGCCGGGTATGTTGACGGCTCCCATGAGAAACGTGGCGGCCGGAACCCAGACCACGGGCACGCAGTCCGTGGTGCAGGGAGGCGGGCCGTCGTCCTCGATATCCGCCGTCACCTCTGAGGCATCGCCTTGCGCGTCGGCTTCCTCGTTGTCGTCAGTCCCCCCAACGTCTTCCACCGGCGCCCCGTCATCCGCGTCCACGTCCGTGCTCGAGTCCGCCATGTCGCCGCTGATCGTGTCGGCCGCTTCTTCAAAGCCCGGGTCCCGGGTACCGTCCTGCTCGATGCCCATTTTACCGGCCTGGCAGCATGCAAGGCCGGCACATAAAACAAGGAAACAAAAACAAGGGTTTTCTTTTCTCATGCTGTCTCCCCATCACCCGGACGCGGCGTAGTAGATCTCTCCGCTGTCGGTCCACACCACGTGGACCCGGCCGTCGTGGCAGGCCACGTAGGGCTGGATGGCGAACACGCCGGTCCCGGACGTGACGTCGGAAAAATCCGACCAGGTTGCGCCGCGATCGTTCGACCATGCGTGATAAACCAAGGCCTCGTCGTCCCCGCAGATATCGAACCAGACAACGTGGACCTGGGAGCCGCACGCGGCCACGGTCGGCCGGGCCGAAGCGCAGCCGGGCTCATGGGCGCTGAGCTGATGGGCCTGTTCGGGCCAGCTCTGCCCCCTGTCCGTGGATCGCAGGTGGTAGACTTCAAAATCGTCCCCGCCCGACTTGTCGAACCAGACCACATGCACGAGCTCTCCCAGGGCCGTGATATTGGGGGCCCAGGACTGGACCTCGCTGCCCGGCGCATCATGGGTCAGCCGCACGTCGGCAGGCCCGGGCGCGGCGCCGTTGTCCGTCAGGCGGCGGTAGTACTCTTCTTCCCGGCACAGGCTGCCGGACAGGCCGCAGTCGCTTGCGTTGTGGCGGTCGTCGGTCCAGGCAACGTGGACCACGTCGCCGAATGCCGCAGCGGAAGGCGTCCAGGACGAGCGGCAGTCGGGCTCGGACACGCGCAGGACATTTTCCCAGCTTTCTCCGCGGTCCGGCGACGAGCGCAGGTAGATCTCCGAAACCTCCATGCCGCAGGCCTCCACGTTTCTTTCATCCGGCCAGACAATGTAAACCCGGTCGCCGGCCGCGGCAATGGACGGCGTGGAGGAAAGCTCGTGCAGGAGGTTGAGGCTCGAGCGGTGAGCGTCGGCAACGACAATCTGCGGCGCGCTAAACGTGGCAGGGCCGCCGTCAGACGCGGAAACGGACAAGTTGATGCGGTCGTCCGCTGCAGGAGCGGGAAAATAGGTGTGCCAGGCAATGTAGACATGGCTTCCCGACGCGGCGATCTTCGGGTGGCCGGTACCCGGCTCGACGTCGCTGATGTCCTGCGCGTCCGACCATGCGCCGCCGCTGAGCCGCCGGTGCACGATTTTCGCGTCGATCACATCGTCCTGCACGTTGAAAACCTCGCGCCACGCGACATGCACCGCGCCATCGGCGCCGAGCGCCATGCTGTTTCCCCAGTTGATCTTGATGTCCGAGAACCCGGCCGTGTTGCTGATGTTTTCCGGGGATGACCAGCTGAGCGGCTCGGGCGGGCTCGCGCCATCCTCGGCCGAAACATCCTGCTCCTGCGAGGCATCCTGCTCCTCTCCGTTTGACTGATCGCCGCATGAGAAGATACCCGCGACCGGCAGGCCGATACATAGCAGGAGGGCTATGACTCGCATCATGATGGTATTATCATACTGCATGCATCCGGCGCTGACAAGAATCCATGCTTGACACGGGATTCCACGCGTTTAGTATCATCACAGCCATGTGGGAAATCGTTGTTTTCGTTATCGTCACCGCCGCAATCATTGCCTACGTGGTGCACTATCGCATTCAGAAGATGAAGGAGGAGAGCGAGCCTGATTTCATTCGCATGAAGGAGCTGCTGCGCAACATCGAAGCGTACGTTGAATCATTGGAAAAGGAGACCGCCGCCCCCGGGCTGCCGGAAGACGTGACCCGCGCCCTGAAGCACGCGAAAAAAGTCGTTGTTGTCGGCAAGAACGCGATCAGCAGGAAAGACTTTTACGACGCTGACTTTTCGATCGAAGAAGGCTGCTGCATTGTCCTCGTCGTTCTTCGCAATGACCAGTATTACAAGCTGCTCACAACAAAACGGCCCGAGCACAGCACGCGGTTCGCCAAAAAGCTCGGCGGCCTTCTCCGCCTTCCCGTGGAAATGGTGTGACCCGCCGGCCGATAGGGTTTTCAGGCGGCATTTTCCAGCGCAATGTCATCGCTTTCCGGCGGTACGTCTTCTTCGTCAGGCGGCAGGTCGTACCCGTCGGGCTCCGGCTCCGCTGCATCGGACGCGGCGTCCGCCTCATCCGGCGTTGAGACACAGGGGACGACCCCCGCAAATGCAAAGTGGCAGGATGCGCATGCCGATGGCTCATCGAACTCATGCCCGTCCTGGTGGCAGCCCATGCAGTTTTCTGATCTGTCATGGTCTGTTCTCCCGGTCGAAGCGTTAGGGTCACAGGCTCCATTTCCTCCGTGACACTCTGCGCATGCGTGCTCGAGAGAAACCGAGTGCTCCTCCACTGGAAGCTCGTGGCACAACCCGCAGTGCTGGCTCTTCCAGCCCGGGTGATCGGGCCCCAGAACCTTGCCTTCCTCTTCATCGCACCCGCCCGCAGAGCAGCACAACACAACGACCAGGCAAAACCACATTGTCCGTGCGGGGAACTCAAATCCATTGATCTTTTTCGCTTTGTATTTTCTCATCATTTCATTTAAAGGTATAAGGCGCACGCCACGGATGGCAACGTCAAGGCACCCCTGCATTCCTTGCTATGGCTGCAATCTTCCTTCTTGTCGAAAATAAACTTACTATGCCCTCGCCTGCTAGCCTTGAGACCTGATTGAAATCTCACCGGAGAGGAATGCATTTGGATTTTTTTAACCGCAAGCATTTGCTTTTCTTTCAATGGACTGGATAGATCCCATATCTAATTTCCTTGTTAGGATCGCAATATCGCTTGGTTTTAGATCCTTGTTAGAAAGCAATTGATATTTAGGAGTCACTCAAAAATTATTTCACATTTTTAGTTGACAGTATAACAAAACATGCGACGACTTCTTCTGGGCGCCGAGGCGCCCGCCTGGCAAGGCGCGGGGTCCCCATCCCGACGGAGGCGTAGTCGTTCTACGTCGAGG
>JBDRLK010000647.1:0-9383 GCA_043813155.1 Pseudomonadota bacterium
CCCATGCCGCCTTCGCCGATGAGGCGGATGAGCCTGTAGCGCTCGCCGAGAATAGAGCCTTCCTTCATCGGGGTCGATGTTAGTTTAACGTGATTTCCAAGTCAATGTAAAAAGGGGACAGGCCCCTTCTTCTCATCGGAAAATGATCGACTTGGCCCGCTTTCTCTGGTATCATTTTCGAAAAGGCCGCTGCCGGCGTGATAGGCATCGCCTTGGAGGTATAAAAATGCTGAAACACATCGCGCACCTGAGCACACACGGTTTTTTCGATCCCGTGCCCACGCTCGGCAAGACGGACACGGGCGGCCAGGTCGTCTATGTCCTGGAGCTCGCCAAGGCGCTTGCGAAGCAGGGGATAAAAGTCGACATTTACACGCGCTGGTTCGACAGGGAGCAGGAGCAGGTCGACCCCGTGCCTGGCTGCCCCGACGTGCGGGTCATCAGAATTCCCTGCGGCCCCTGGGAGTTCATACGCAAGGAGGACATTTACGCCGTGCTTCCCGACCTGGCGAAAAACATGGTCGCCTTTATAAGGGAAAACAGCATCGACTACGACCTGTACCACGGCCATTACGTGGACGCCGGCGTGGTCACGCTCGACGTGGCCGGGGCCATGGGCAGGCCCGCGTTCTTCACTCCCCATTCCCTGGGCGAGTGGAAGCGCCAGCAGATGGGCGGGGACCCGGAGGAGATGGAAAGGGTCTTCAATTTCAAGCATCGGGCCGCGGAGGAAATGCGGATTTTCAAGACCGTGGTCGCCCAGACCATGACCACGAAGATCCAGGTGGAGAAAATACAGGAGCTCTACGGCTTCACCGCGGACAATATCGAGGTCATCCCGCCCGGCGTGGACGTGGAGAGGTTCAGGCCCCTGGCGGAGAACGAGCAGGAGATGGACATCGATGTCCCCGGAAAGTACGTCTTTTGCATCAGCAGGATCGACTCGAACAAGGGCCACGACTTCCTGCTTCACGCCTTTGACATCGTCCACAGGAAGATTCCCGACGTTCAGCTGCTCATCGGGGGGGGCTCGCCCAGGCCGAAGAAGGTCGAGCTCGAAGTCAGAGCCATGATGAAGAAGCTGATCGACGAGCACGCGCTGCATGACCGCGTCCGGATCCTCGGCTATATCCCGGACGAGCCGCTGGCCGCCTATTACAGGAAGGCCAGGCTCTTCGTGCTGCCGTCCAAATTCGAGCCTTTCGGCATGACCACGCTCGAGGCCATGGCCGTGGGAACGCCCGTTGTGGCGTCAAAGCTCGGCGGCATAAGGGAGAACATCGACTCGGGCCGAAGCGGCGTGCTCGTCGACCCATCCGACAAGGAGGAGCTCGCGGCGGCCATGATCGATTCCCTGGAGAACCCGGAAAAGGCAAAGGCCATGGGCATGGCGGGCATGGCGGTTGTCCTGAAGGAATTCAGCTGGGAGGCCATTGCCGGCAAGTTTATGGACTTCTACCGGCGGTATTCGGGGTAGGTCATCTCCGCCCCTGGTGCTGCGCGCCCTCGGCGCGCCGGGAACGGCGGGACGGAAGTTCGAGTTCGAAATCAGGCGGGCCGAGCTTGTCCCGAGCGCAGCGAGGGAGCCGCGCTCGCCCGCAGCTACACCTTCTCTTTTTTAATCAAATCCTTGAGAATATTCCACTCGCTTTCCTTGAGCTCGACGCGGCCGTCGTTGTCGTCCTCCAGGATGACGAGGTTCTCATTGTCCCTGGTAATGTACTTGACCGTGGGGCAGCAGCTCTGCTCCGAGCACAGCTGGAATTCTTTTCTGATCTTTTCTTTCATGACATCACTCCTTTCAAGTCGTTTTTAGAACAATGTTTATAATATTGGTCGTGTCTGCCTAAATGCAACCCCCCCCGCCTTTTTTCTGCGTCCTCTTGATAACCCTGGGAGGCGCGGCCGGCGCCGCGGCAACTTCGGAGCCCGTGAAATACGAGTGCAGGGCCAGCACGAGGCTGTAAGTTTCACTTCCTCCCTTTTTCATGATCTCATCCCGGCGCTTCTCGGGATTCTCCATGACCGCGGATTTCCAGCCCGCAAGACCGCCCTCGAGCCTGTAAATGTCCCCGGGAAACGCCTTGACGCGGTCCGGCACCTTTTTCAATGGGCCGTAGCCGTACACGACCATCCTGCGCCCCGGAAAGAAATCCTTTATGTTTTCCCTGATGTCCTCGTAGCACATGGCAAGGGGCAGCCGGTCCTTGCCCTCGCAGTCCGGCTTTTTTCTCATGTCCACGACGTACAGGCTCCCGGGTCGCTCGATGATCTGGCTGCCGAGCTCTGCCGGCGACATCCTGCCAACCTGCTTCTGCTCCCCTCCAGCCTGCCTCCCGCCCGCCGGCAGGTAGGCCAGGACGGCCGCCACGGCGCCGACGCCCGCCAGCGCGTAGAGCGGCCCCCGGCCGTACCGGATTTTCGGTCTTTCGCTTTCCTTCATCCTCCCGGCCAGGATCTGCTCCAGCTTCTCGGCGCCGATGAACATGCCGATCGCGGCAACGGCCAGCGCGGCGACGGCCAGTGCATAGGGAACGCCAAGAAGCCCGTCGAGCGTCATCACGCCCTTGCCCGAAGACAGGTAAAAGTCCTTGACCCACGGGTACAGCTCCCCGAACACCACGGACCCGATGACAACGCCGAAAACCGTGATAAACCCGTCCAGCTTGCCCGAACCCGCGGCCACGATGGACGTGCCCGGGCAGTACCCCGAAATAATGAAGCCGGCCCCGAGAAGCAGGCCGCCTGCAAGGTGGGGCCAGATATAAGTTTCCGGAAACGCCAGCAGCGTCATGTCGAGCACGCCCGCCCCGCTCAGCAGCGCCATGCCCACGCCCGCCGTGATGATGGACGTGAACATGACCTTGAAAACGCGCATGTTGTTTCCATAGAACTGGGCCGCCAGCACCCTCGCGTTCCCGAACCCCGATCGTTCGAGCACGAAGCCGAAGAAGAACCCCACCACGAGGGCCGGCAGCATCTGGAGATAAAAAGGCAGGTCCGCCAGGGAAAATAATGGGAATACTTTCATGTCCACTGCCTCCTTAGAAAGTATGCAAGCGCGTAGCCGCCTGCAAAGACCGACAGCATGAAAATCCAGCTGCCCGCCGACATGAGCGCTCCGCCGCTCAGGGCCTGGCCCGAGGTGCAGCCCCTGCTGAGCCTTGCGGCAAACCCCATGATGACGCCGCCCGTGAGCGCGAGCGTCATGCGCAGCCCCGCCGAGATGCGCGGCCCCCTCGTAATTTCTTTTTTCTGCCTTCCGGCCGTCACGGACCCCACAACGCCGCCGAGGAAAATGCCGAGCACGCCGAACACGATCCAGCTGTTGAGGGGAGAGGCCCCCTCGCTGAAATACGCGGAAAAATAGGCGCTCGTCCCGGCGTGCTCCGGGGCCAGCGAGGCCGTGACATAGGCGCCGAAGCGCGAGGCCGCGCCCGACGCGCCTATGCCGAACCCGAGAACCAGGTACGACGCGAGCAGCACCAGCCCGAGGGCAACGCCGGCCACGTAGGGGTTCCAGTAGTCTCTGGCCGCTGCGCCCGGTTCGCTTGAATTATTCATTTAAATCTCCTGCATTCAATATATTGGCTGTAGTGCGGGGCTTTAGCCCCGCCGAAGCGGCCCTAAAGGGCCGCACTACGTGCAGTTTCACTATCCTTTTCCTACATTACCATGTCGTACCCCGAAACCTGGCCGGCCATGACCAGGATAAACCTGAAGGAAAAGCTGCCCGCGAGGACGAGCAGGGGGGCTGCGATCGTCCCTCTCATCTTTTCACTCAGCTCCCCTATTTCCATGATCAGCGGGACAATGATCCCTGCCAGGACAACGAGGCCGAAAAAACTTCCCGCAAAAGGCCCTGTCACGAGAAGAAGGGCGGACTCCCGGGCCAGGAGGTCGCCTGAAAATCTTTCCACTAAAAACAGCGCGATCAGGACGAGCTCGACGGCAAGAACGGCAATGTCCCACTTCAATAGATCCCTGGACACTTTTTTTGACTGCTTGAGGAGCATGAGGAAAGCCGCGCCCGAGGACATTCCCGATGCCAGAAACAGCGGGCCCAGGAGGCCCGTGTTCCACAGCGGCCTTGCCATGAGCGCCTGGAGCAGGATGCCCGTGTAGATACCGAGAAGAACGCCCAGCACCACGAGCGAGCCGAGAAGCGGCCTTCGCCGTTTCCCGGCAAGCTCGCGCAGCTTCATGAGCAGCCTCGATCCTTTCACAAACCCGGGAAGGGACTTTTCGTCCAGGCTGCCGAGGAGCCACAGCGCGAAGAGAGGGTAAACGAAGATGAGAATCCAGGAGCCCCATGACATGGGGGAGAGCGGCTTGAAGGCAAGGTAGAACCTGAAGACATGCAGCTTGTGCGACAGGTCGAGAAGCAAAGCGAGCATGCCAAGGCTCAGCGCCGCTGCCGCGGCAACGGCGCAAATGACCGAAATCTTCCTGTCCCACGTCTTCGGCCACAGGAGCTCCTGGGCCGCGCCGATGATCATGATGCCCGCCACGAGCCCGCCCAGGAAGAGATAAGCCGGGATCTGCCATTCCCAGATGCTCAGCACCGGGTCGATGTGGGGGTTTGCCCTGTCCGATAAAAACTCGATTGAATCCATCATCATCCTCTCAGTACAGGAAAAACAGGTTGGGTTTGCAGCCCGATTCAGGGTGCAGAACCTTGTGTTCGCGCGACGCCAGCAGCCTGCTCACGCCGCTTTCCGGGTCATCCAGGTCCCCGAAGGTCAGGGCCGACGCGGGGCAGACCTCCACGCAGGCCGGCTGCTTGCCCTTGACCACCCGGTGCATGCAGAAGGTGCACTTGTCCACGTAGCCTTCCGGGTGAACGAACCTCGAATCATAGGGGCAGGCCGCGATGCAGGCCTTGCACCCCGTGCACTTGTCATGGGTCACGAGAACCGCTCCCCCCTGCCCGTCCACGTGGCTGGCCCCCGTGGGGCAGGCGTACACGCAGGGCGGCTTCGAGCAGTGGTTGCACCGGGTCGACCGGATTTCCAGCTTCAAGTCGGGGAACCTGCCCTCCAGCTCCTCCTCGATCCAGTCGCGGAACCGGCCGTCCGGCACTTCGTTCTCTGTTTTGCAGGAAAGCACGCAGGCCCTGCAGCCCACGCATCGGCGCATGTCCACGGTCATTGCAAGTCTCTTGCCGCTCATGACGCCACCCCCTCGACGCGCACGAAGTTGACGTTCATTCCCGTGCCTCCCATGATGGGGTCCGTGACACTCCTCGTGATCAGCTCGCTGTCATTGGCCCCCTTGCCGAAGGCGAACTTCAGCCCCTTTGCCTTTCTGCCCCACCCGTGGACCAGGTAAACGCAATCAGGCCTGATCCTGCGCGTTGCCTTGACCCTGACCGGACCCGAACGGACCTCATCCTGGTTTACGAGCATGACCTTCTGCCCGTCCCTGATGCCGAGCTCCCTGCAGGCCCTGTCGTTTACCCACACCTCGTTTTCCGGGTAAACCTCGCACAGGAGCCTGTTGTTCGTGGTCCTGCCGAACGAGTGCGCGGGCGTCCTGCCGTAGAGCAGGCGAAACATGCCGGCCGGCGGCTGCTCGGGCGGCCTGTACTCGGGAACCGGGTCGAACCCGCCCTCTTCGAGCTGCTTGCTGTAAAGCTCTATCTTTTTCGACGGCGTGTCGAACACCGGCTCGATGCCGTCCTCGAAATAAAGCGGCTGTTTTTCGCCGCGGATCACGCCTTCGGTCCTGAGCGTCTCGCAGCTGTGGCCCGCTTTCTTCAGACGTGTCATCGCGTATTCCACGCTGTCCTTCCAGGGGAAATAATCCTTCAGCCCTATCCTGGTGGCGATCTCGCGCGCGATCCACCAGCCCGGCCTGGAATCGTGCATGGGCTGCACCACGGGCTGGCGCACGGCCACGTAGGGATGCTTGTAATCCGGGGCGTGAAGCTCGTCGCACCGCTCCAGGTAAGTGCTCTCGGGCAGCACCACGTCGGACCAGCCGCAGATCTCGGCCGGCAGCACGTCGATGCTCGCGATGAAATCGAGCTTCTGGATCGCCTCCCTTGTCTTTCGCGGATCCGGGAGCGCGTAGATAAGGTTCGTTCCGTACACCATCCATGCCTTGATGTCGTACTCGGCAAAGCCCGGGATGGTCGCGTCGCAAAGCCCCTGCGCCAGGACCTCGTCCGCGAAGGGGTACCCGCTCTTTTTCGGCACGTCCGCCGGCGCCCTGGGCTTGTAGGCGTATTTCGTGTAAGGGAACTTGGGCAGCTCCATCCTGGCCGGGATGTAAAAGCCCCCCTTGCGGCCCCACGACCCGAGCAGAGCGTTCAGGATGGCAACGGCCCGCATGCGCTGCGTGTCATCGCCGTACCAGGTCACGTGCCTGCTCGGGTGGATGAGGCTGGCCGGCCTGAAGCCAGCGATGAAGCGGGCCGTTTCCGCGATCCTGTCCGGCTTGATGGTCGTGTGCGTATAGGCCCACGCGGGGGTCTTGGCCTCAACGTGCTTTTTCAGCTCGTCGAAGCCCGTGCAGTACTTTTCCACGTAGTCCTTGTCGAAAAGGCCTTCCCTTATGATCACGTGCATCCAGGCCAGGAGGAGCGCGATGTCCGACCCGGGCTTGAGGGGCAGCCAGTAATCCGCCTTGCTCGCTGCCACCGACTGGCGCGGGTCGAGCACCACGAGCTTTGCCCCGCTGCCGAGCGCGTTGGCGAACTCCTGGACCTGCGTATTGTGCATGTTTTCGCCCAGGTGGCAGCCTACAAGCGTGATGCAGCGCGCGTTTTCAATGTCCGTGGTCTCCGGGGAGCCCAGGGTCGATCCATAGGTCAGGTAAAAGCCTACCTCCCTTGGGCCGCGGCACTGGGCATAGGAAGGCGCAGCGAAATTCGGGGACCCGTAGGCCTGGAAAAGATGCTTGAACCACGAACCGCCGTAGCCGTGCAGGAAAAGGGCAAAGGCCTCGGGGCCGTACTTCTTGCGCACCTCGAGCATCCTGCCCGCGACCATGTCCAGGGCTTCCTCCCACGAGGCCGGCCTGAACACCTGCTTGCCCCGTTTTTTTGTCCTGATGAGCGGCGTTTTCAGCCTGTCGGGGTCGTACAGAAGGCCCGTGCCTCCCGTTCCGCGGGGGCAGAGCTTGCCGTTGGACAGGGGGTGGGCTGGATTGCCCGTGATCTTGGTGACCTTTCCTCCCCTGACGTGGCAGAGGATGCCGCACTTCCAGAAGCACAGCTCGCACAGGCTGGGAACGACCCTGTCGCCGTCGGTCTCGGGGTCCTCGATCGGGTCGCGGTCAAGCCCCCACCACCTGGTGACGAGGCCCGAGCCCGCGCCCGCCGCTGCCAGCCCTCCCCCCGTGATCTTGATGAAATCTCTTCGCGTTATGCCCTTCATCGAAAACCTCGCATCAGTCTCACGCCACGGCCGGGTGCTGCTTGCAGCCGGCCAGGCATTCGATCAGTTTTTTCAGTCTCTTTTCCTTAAGGGAATAGGTGATGCTCGTCCCGTTCTTTTGTGACGCCACGAGGCCGTGCAACCGCAGCAGGCTCAGGTGCTGGGACACAAGGCTCTGGCGAAGCCCGAGCAGCCCGGCCAGCTCGCCCACGTTGCGCCTGCTGCGGCAGAGCGCCGCCACGATGCGCAGCCTTGCCGGGTGCCCGATCCCCTTGAGCACATCGGCCAGGACCTCGGCCCTCTCCCTGCTTTCGACGATCCGCGTAAAATCAGCCATGCCGCTATCTCCAATTATCTTAATATTCGCATATTCGAATATTTGAATATTCCTATAAGCCATATAGCGCCCCCCTTCCCGGATGTCAAGGTTTTTTCCTGCGAGCGGAAACTTTTTTGACGACCCGCCGCAATAAGGCTGACAGGGCCCGGCTTGCCGGCCTAATAGAAAACAATAAGTAAAACCATAAAACGGTAATGCTCTTCATCTTCGACACATTGACATCCTGCGCCCGGAAAAGCCGGACAGGGAAAAACCTCGATGAAAGCTCTTGGTGTCACGGCTATTGTTCGAAGAGTTGTCTATGACCTCCCTGCTGCTCTTGCGAGAGCATGCAGGTATCGATCCGCATGAGACAAGTAGAAAGCCAGGGCTCGTTCAAACCGCTTTCCAACAAGCCCATTGAGCAGCATTTCGGATATTATGCGTTTCCGTTTCAGCACCTGCTGTGACTGCAAGAGGAACTGCTTCTCGTCCGATGACATGCGCTCCATCTGCTGGACAAGTGCCGTTCTGGCCCGTGGCTGGTACATCCAGAAATAGAGGAGATCCAGCGAATCGATCACGATGTCGCGAAGCAGCTCAGCGTTTTTGTCGCGGAGTCCCCTGAGGAGGGTTTTGGGGCGCTCGAGCAAGGCCAACACGTCTTGCTCCGGGAACGTCGTTTCCAGCCGCCCGTACACATCGTAGACTTGGGCAAGCTTCTCCTCGTAGTCGATCTTCCGGCGTGACAGGTTGTGCTGTCGATCTGCCGTGCCCTCGATGATCGCCGCGACGAAGTCCGAGGCCGTTTTCGAGATAATCGCGGCCCAGAGCTGCATGCCCGCTAATCCAACATCCATGGAAACACCAGCCGCCGTTACAAGACGCAGAATGATGAAGTTGAGACCCAGGGCAATGGGGATGGAGAGCATGGTCCTGAAGAAGTTGCCGACGATCGCTCCAATCGGCAAGCCACGGTAGGTGTTATGACTCGAGATGTAGATCCCGTTGGCCAGAGCTATGGCCGTATAAAGCACGATCGGGTTGGTAGCGGTCGTGATGTCGAAGCTCCGTGCGAGGATGAGGTCTTTCACCAGAAAGTCCAAGAGTGGAACCGAGAAGCCCGTGAACAACAGGGAGTCGGCCACACGTCCCCATGACACGAGGTCCTTCCATTCCAGAAGCGACGAGCGTCGCAGCCCTCCGCCGCCTACCACGGATTGCAGGATATTCCTGATGCCGGTGATGCCGAACCAGATCAGGGCGCCGAAGTATGCCAGCAGCCACCAGTCCTTTGTCAGGTAGAAGGTCAGGAACGCCGGCAGAAAGCCCAACAGGATCTTCGCGATGTTTATTACCCCCGAGTTCAGGTGGTTCAATGCTGGCCAATTTCTGGCTGTGGCGGTCGCGGCCGCCGCGAGGAACAGACCGTTGTCAACCCTCTCCGGTTTGCCGCCAAGGGTGGCGATGTTGCATGCACGTTTCCGGGGGATCGAAGGGGCCGGGCCTTGAACCTTGAATTTCTGGGGGGGTTTCTATGAAATTATTTCATAGCGCGAAAGATGAAAAGTTCGCTATGAAATTATTTCATAGAAATAATGGATGAAATTCAAGATTCAAGGCCCGGCCCCCATACTCCCCCCGGAATCGTGCATACACCCTAAACCTGCGCTGCCTTGACA
>JBDRLK010000648.1:0-13295 GCA_043813155.1 Pseudomonadota bacterium
CAAGAAGCTCGAGACCGATAATCAGGTGAAGAAAGCCTTTGATGAGCCGCTGACGAGCAGCGAGGGCCTTTCGCTCGCCCTGAACACAAACCTGATGAATGGTGAATCCATGGATGGAGGGGATGTGGAGGAAAACGGGAAGGAAGGAAAGGAAGAAGAGGAGGGAAAGGAGCTTGAAGCTGAAAAAGTTGAAGGGGCCCGTGAGGACGGGGAAGAAAAGGTCATCCCCTACTCGGAAGACCTTGTAGAAGAGTCGCAGGAGCTTGACATGGGAAGGCCGGCGGCCGGTGAAGGTGGGGAAGCAGCCGCCCGCAAAGACATCGAGGATGGGGAATCAGAGGCGGAGGAAGAGGAAGCAGAGGAAGAGGAAGAAGAGGGGGGAGAGGCCGAAGAAGAAGAAGAAGAAGAAGAAAAAGAAGAGGAAGACCAGCAGGAAACATCCGGCGTCCGGAATAGTATGCCGCCTCCTCTTCCCGCGTCCATGGAAGCGGAAGAAAAGACTCCCATGGAGAGCGGGGCGTATCAGGCGCTGCCGGCGGACAAGCAGGCTGAAAAGAAGGATTACTCCAGGCTGGTCCTTGCGGCCATCGTGATCGTGCTGCTGGGAGCGGCCGTTGGTTACGGCGTTATCAAGTGGGGTGAGAAATCGGGCGGAAAAGAGGCGCAGGTTGCGGAGGGTACGCAACAGGGCAAGACCGGGAAGGGTGCGGAGGACGGCAAGGCCGCCACGGAGAGCCCGGACGCGGAGAAACTGAAAGCGGTCCGGGAGGAAGAAAAGAAAGCCGGCGAGCCTGGTTCTCACATCCTGTCGGCCGAGGTGACCGCATCATCCTATCACAAGAAATATCCGCCGGAGCATGTCGCCGACGGCGACCCGGCGACCGTCTGGCAGGAAGAGAAAACGAGGAAGCCCGAGGGCGAGTGGCTGAGGTTCGATTTTAACCATGAAGTTACGCTCACCAAGCTCGGAATCGTTTCAGGATTCGATTACATAGACGACGATGGCAAGGACTACTATCCGCTCAACTGCCGGTTGCAAGAGGCTGATCTCATCTTTTCGAACGGGGAAAACATAAAAGTCAACCTGGAGGACAAGAGGTCAATCCAGTTCGTGGAAGCCGACCCTCCCATAAAAACCATGTGGGTCCGCCTGACGGTCTACAGCACGTACAGAGGGTCCTGGTTCAACGACAATTCCATAGGTGAAATTGAAGCGTGGGGGTACGAGGAGGAAGGCGAGGAAGAGGCTGTGGGAGAGGAAGAGACTGTGGGAGAAGAGGAAGGCGGCGAAGAGGAAGGAGCGGAAGAGGCGGAAGAAGGCGCAGGAAAGGAGGAAGGGGAAGGAGAGGGCGGAACGGACGAGGAGAAAGAAGGCGAGAGCGGGGGGGGAACCGGCGGCGATGAGGAAGAGGACCGGGACCCCGGCGAATAGTGAAGGGACGAATCAAATAAATTTCCGGATATTAAGTCAAAGAAAAAGCCTGATATGCAAGTTGCTATTTCCAATTGCACATAAATCGGGTTGATTTTTTTTTGACTGTAAGATTTACTTTGATATAATAAGCGAATACATTACGAAAAAAGAAGGGATATTAACATCGAACGGGCGGTTTTTCCGATTTCACATGAAAACCAACACTGAAAACATGTTCTTCTGCCCCCACTGCGGCAAGCAGCATTCCATAAAAGAGAGAACATGTCCTCTGACAGGCGAGGACATACCCGAGCATCACAAGCTGATCGGGAAGATTCTCGAAGGCAAATACGCGATCAAGCGCATTATCGGTGAGGGCGGCATGGGCATTGTCTTCGAGGCGAAGCATACGCTGATAGGAAGAAGGCTGGCCGTTAAAGTCCTGTTCCCCGAAATTGCCAGCAATCAGGAGATTGTCGAAAGGTTTTACAACGAGGCCAGAACCGCCGCGGCCATAGGCCATGACCACATCATCGAAATCACCGATATGGGCTCGTACGATAAAAGCCCGTTCATCGTCATGGAGTACCTCGACGGCGTGAGCCTGTCCGGCTACATCGAGGAAAGGATGCTGTCCATCGATGACGCCACGGGCATCATTATCCAGGTGCTCGACGCGCTGAACGCGGTGCACGCCAAGGGAGTCATTCATCGCGACCTCAAGCCCGACAATATCTTCCTCATAGAAAAATCGGGGAAAGCCAATTTCGTAAAGATTCTCGATTTCGGAATTTCCAAGCTCAAGACACCGCAGGCGCAGGACATGGCGCTGACCCGAACCGGCACAGTCCTGGGGACACCCTATTACATGGCGCCCGAGCAGGCAGCGGGAAAGAAGGAGCAGGACCACAGGATAGATATCTATGCCGCGGGCGTCATCCTGTACGAGATGCTCACCGGCCAGCTGCCTTTCTCCGGCGACAACTATAATGCCCTGATCGCCGCAATTCTGACCGAAGAAGCGCCCAGGCCCACGATATACAATCCCAACATCCCCCAGGAAGTCGAAAACGTCATCATGACGGCGATCGCCAAGCAGCCGACACAGCGCTACTCGAACGCCCTCAACTTCATGGAAGCAATCAAGCCCTTTGCGCCGGCCTGGGCCATGAGGCCGTCCAGGGTTCCGGGCCTCACGTCGACCGCCATCGGGGCTTCGGGGGGGGCGCCGCCGCCCGTGGCCACGCAGACTCCGCCGCCCGGCATGCCGCCGCCCGCCATGGGAGGGCCCACGGGACCCCCGACCGAGCAGTCCATGTCGGGCACGGCCGACTGGTCCATTCCGGACGGGGACGAGGCAAAGGGCAGGGGCAAGACCCTGTATATCGTGGGAGCCGTGGTCGTGGTTCTCCTCCTTGTCGCCGGAGGCCTGGGCCTGGCATTCGGGCCGAAGCTGCTGGGAGGCGGCGACAGGACCGGGGATGAGAAAAAGATATCAAAAAGTATCGAGCCCCTCGTGAAGGGAAAGGGCAAGGGCGGGCCCGCGGACGTCAAGCCCGATGAAGAAAAGAAACCGGATACTCCCAACCCCGCCGACTCCGGCGAAAAGGGCAAGGGCGCGCCGAAGGACGTCAGCCTCAAGCTCGTCGGCCTGCCCGATGGCGCGATCGTTTCTCTCGGCGGAAAGAAGGTGGAAGGCAACCCCTCAAGGGTCGCGTACTCTGCCGAGGAGAAGGAGCTCAGGGTTGAAGCGGAAGGGTATGTGCAGTGGGTGGCGAAGAAAACCCCCAGCTCGGACCTCGTCGTCGAGGTCGCCATGGTCGGCGCCCCCGAGGTCAAGGGAGGGAAGAAAAAGAAAAAGGGGAAGCAGGACGAAGAAAAACCCCCGGCCTCGGGAACAATCAAGCCGCCTGTCATCGTTGTTGAGAAGCAGCCGGAAATCAAGCCCGTCAAGAAGAAGGAAAAGGGCAAGTCCGGCACCTACAAGGGCAAGGTCAAGCTGAGCGATATCGATTATCCAGATTGAAAAGGAATAGGAGGACGCGATGAAAAAGAGGTATTCCAGCGCTGCAGCCGCATGTGCAATGATTGCGGCCGCCGGAATTTTCATGTATTCGGCCTCGTTGAGCGCCCAGTCGGATGATGAAAAAGCAAAGGAGCATTACAAGCAGGGCGTGGCGCTGTTTCAGGAGGAGAATTACAAGATGGCCGTTGCCGAGTTCCTCAGGTCCATCGAGCTGAAGCCGAACTGGAAGCTGCGGCTCACGATCGGCATCTGCTTTTTCAACCTGAACAGGTTCATTGACGCGCGCAACGAGCTTCTCGCGTACATGGAGGAAGGCGGGGACAATGTTCCCGACGACAAGATGGAGCAGGCCAAGGACCTGCTCACCCAGATTTCGAAGCTGCTTGCCGAGGTCAAGGTCGAAACCAACGTCGAGGGCGCCATTGTTTTCATTGACGACAAAAAGATAGCCGAGACGCCCATGAAACCTTTCGCCATCGAGGCGGGCGCCTACGAGCTGAGGATAGAGGCGCCGGGCTACAAGCCTTACGTCAAGAACCTGAACCTTGCCGGCGGGGACAGCAAGTTCCTGGATGTGACGCTGATCAAGAAGTCGGGAGGCGAGGTCAAGGAGGAGAAGGGTGAGAAGGTAGGGAAAGAGGAAAAGGAGGGAAAGGAAGAAAAGACGGACAAGCCCAAGAAGAAGAAGCTCGACGGGTACGGCATCGGCGGCATCGTGCTCGGCGCGCTGGCGCTCGGCGCCGCCGCCGGGACCATCGCCCTCGGCGTCATGGTCCAAGACCATGAAGATGAACTCAAGAAGTGCAAGGAAGGGGATCCACCGGGCTGCGACCAGAAGGACATCGCCGACGCGGGCGAGACCTACCGCAACACCTTGAACTACGGCATGCTCCCTTCCCTGGCGGTTTTTTCCGTGGGCGCCATTGCCCTCGGCCTCGTTTCCGCGCTCCTGCCCAGGAAAGGCGACAAGAAAAAGACGTCTTACTTCTCGCCGCAGATCAACACCATCGGCCTCGGCCCCGCCTCGCAGGACGGCACGGGCATGGGTCTTGCGATCGGCGGTACTTTCTGATTCCATGCGGCGCAGCCGCATGAAATCAGCCATCAGTCATCAGCCATCAGCTTCACCACCACCGCCCGCGAATGCGCAAATACGGGCAGGTGGTGGTGCGCCGAAAGCCGTAAGCCGACAGCTAACCTATCGTTTCTGCGACATCTTGTTGATGGAGGGGAGCAGGCCTTTCGGCGTCATCTTGGGGCTGAAATGCTTCAGGTTTTTTGTTTTCCGCCCGACGCCCTTGCTGCGCGCCTCGATCAGCTCTTTTTTAATTCTTTCCTCGAAAACCTTTGAGCGCACGAGCTCGCAGGGAGGGTCATAAGGCGTGACGAAAAACCTCCAGCCGAGGGGCGGCCGCATGGGCTTGAAGGTGTAGGCCGTGACGGCCTCGCCCTGCTTTCTCAGGTCGATGAAAAAGTAGGAATCAACCTGGACGTAGGGGTGGGCCGTCATGTATTGCACGAGCAGCGTCTTGTTTGCCTTGTCCCTGTCGCCGATGAGAACCCACTTTCTTTTCTTGTCCAGGTATTTTTCAACCTCGCCCAGGTGACTGTCCGTTACGCCGCTCCATTGCCTGTCGAGGTAGGACTCGAACTCTATCCTGTGCTCCAGGCTGTCGTGGATAGCGACGCCGTCGTGCGGCCCCGTTGAATTGCTGACCAGCTGGGCAAACAGGATTTTTTTGTATTCGCGGTCATAGTCGGGAACGTGAAAAGCGCCGGCAACGGCCCGGCCCTGCCTGAATATCCTCATGGCCCTGGGGTAGTACATTGAGAAGAACAGCAGGAGGGGGAGCGTCCACGCGAGAATGCTCATGGACGTCCTCATCCATCCCGGGCCTGCGAGCCGGGCCAGCCACATTCCCCCCTGCACGATCCACATCAGGACCTGGGCGCAGGCAATGGCGACAAAAGGGTTGAACTGCCAGTTCCAGTAGTGATGAAGCGCCGAGGCGTTCGGGAAAATCACGAACTGGACCATGCCGGCCGTGAAAAAAGACGCGGGAACGAGGTCCGCCGGCCTGAATTTTCCGGCCGCGTGCCGGATGAAGGCGATGATCAGCCAGGCCAGGGCCGGGTATCTCACGGATTTCGGGAACACGTCATTGATGACCGTTCCGTACAGGCCCTTGATCGCCGTGATGATGTTCGTGGACTCGCTCCTGGAGGTTATGGCCCCGAGCACGTCGTCTATCCCCCTCACGCCGGTGATCCAGTCAAGGAAGCCCTTGAAGGACAGGGCGGTCACCAGCATCAGGACGAGAGCAAAGCGGACCTGGCGGTTGAGCGTGTAGCCTTTTAAAGGATCCGGCTTCATTCCCCTGTAAAAAGCAGCGATGGCAAGACAGCCCGAAAGCGTGTAGCCCGGCCAGTCCATGAAGGTGGTTCCCAGGAAGCCGACGGCGGCCTGGATGAGAAATATGTTTCGCTTCCGCCTGTCCCACTCGAGGTAGCCGTCGAACATGAGGAGGGCAAAGAAGATGCACCCCGTGGAATGATTGGTCATGTTGCCGTAGATCGTCGTGATGGGAAGAAGCACGTAAATCAGGGTCCCGACCAGCGCCAGCGGCCTCGAATAATGCTTCGCCAGAAAGACGAGCAGCATCAGGGCGGAAAGAAAAGTGAAAACGGCCGGCACCAGGCGGACCTGCAGCTCGCTGTCACCGAACACGAAAACGGACAGGGTCGTCAGCGCGTGAAGGCCGAGCGGCGCGTGGGTGTAGTAATCCGACGGCTTGGGCTCGGTGTCCGCCGTGTGGTACTGAACGGGCCAGATGACGTGGTGCCGGATGGAATTGCGCGCCGCGACCTGGTAGGCCGCCCCGTTGTAGCCGTTGTGTCCCCATTGCCAGTACGAGGCGATCTGGTGGAGGCAGAAGCGCAGCATGATGAGCATGACGATCGTGCAGGCCGCGTAGAACAGAATGCGGATGATTTTTTCCCGGCGTCCACTCATGGGCTCTCTCCCGCGAAACAGCGTTGCATTACTATTACAGATTTTGATTGTTTCTGTCCATGAAGCGGGAAAAAATGGGTACATGGCAGATTCCGGGGGGATCAAAAATCGGAAAAACCAGGTTGTAATTCACATTCAAGTTTGTTATCTGGATGAAAATAATTCAGCTTATCAATGCCGAGCGCAGCACAGGAGGAAAATACCATGCAGGTCAAGGCAGGATCACTCATAGCGAGAAGAATGGGGCGCCTGGGGACCGAGAATGCGTTCAAGGTCGGCACGGACATAGCAGCGTGCGTTGCGGCCGGGATGGACGTTATAAAGTTGAACCTCGGAGAGCCTGACTTCGACAGCTGCGACATCATCAACAAGAGGGGCATCGAGGAGATCGGCAAGGGCAACAGCCACTACTGCGACCCGCAGGGATTGGGGCCGTTTCGGGAAACGATCGCCAGGCAGGTCAGCGAGACGAGGGGCGTTGATGTCACGCCGGACAGGGTGGTCGTCACCACGGGAGCAAAGCCCCCGATTTTCTTCTCCCTCACGACTTTCGTGAACGAGGGCGAGGAGGTCATCTACCCCAGCCCCGGCTTTCCGATTTACGAATCCGTTATAAACTTCCTGGGCGCCAGGCCCGTTCCCCTTCACCTCCAGGAGTCCAAGGGCTTCAGGTTCACGGCCGATGAGCTGGAGCCCCTCATCACGCCCGGGACCAAGATGATTATCATCAACTCGCCGTCAAACCCCACGGGAGGCGTGTTGACACCGGGTGAAATCAAGGATATCGCCGGGGTGATCAGGACAAAATGCAGGGACGACATCAGGGTCTACTCCGACGAGGTGTACGAGCACATTGTTTTCGACGGCCTGAAGCATTCTTCCATCATGAGCGAGAAAGGGATGGCGGAAAAGACCATCATGGTCAGCGGCCATTCAAAGACTTACGCCATGACGGGCTGGAGGCTCGGCTATGCCGTGCTGCCGACGCGCGAGGAAGCGGAATTCTTCAAGCACATGAACATCAATATCCTATCCTGCGTGCCGCCCTTTATCCAGATGGCCGGGAAAGAGGCCATGGATAACCCGGGGACGAAGCCGATCGTCGAGCACATGACCGGCGAGTTCCAGGCGAGAAGGGACTGGGTCGTGGACGGTTTGAACGCAATCGACGGCGTGACCTGCGCCAGGCCCCAGGGCGCGTTCTACGTTTTCCCCAATATCGGCGGCGCCCTGGAAAAGGCGGGACTTTTGCAGCTCTACGAGGACCTGCCCGCGGACGCGAAGAGGAAAACAAGCCCTTCGACGATATTCCAGATGTTCACGCTCTACACGTACGGCGTCGCCACCATGGACCGCAATTCTTTCGGAAGGATCGGCGCTGAAGGAAAGCACTTCCTGAGACTGTCCACGGCCAACAGCCTGGAGCAGCTGAAGAAGGGCGTGGGCAGGATCGAGAAAGCGCTGAAAGACGCCGACGGCCTCAGGAAGTTCGTGGAAAAAGGCGAGCACCTGGGCTAGAAGCCGGCTGCGCCGTTTGGTGTGCGGGGCTTTAGCCCCGCCGGCTTCAACCTCGCTGCAGGCGGCCCGTAAAGGGCCGCACTGCGGGCCAAAGGCCTGTCATGGAACATTATCTCTTCTGTTTGTTCTAATTAATGTGCTCAATATATATTTATTAAAATGATTTTCTTTTTCATGCACGGATAATTATAATGAAAGCAGGTCGGTCATGGTTGAGAAAAAAAGCAGCTCGCGAGCGATTGTAATTGTTCTGGCGGCCGCCTCGGCCCTGGGGACCGCCGCCATGTTTTACTACATCAGGTGGCTCGCGCATTACGTGAGCAATGTTTCCACTTCCGTGGAAAGCAACGCTATTTATCTTCTCGTCTGGGCGCTGATCCTTTTTGCCGTATCCTTTGCCGAAGCCTTCATCGTCAGGGACATCCACAGGCTCATGCGAAGGGGAGAGGAGAAGATGCATTTTTCCGGGAGGGACGAGGTAAGCAAGGAGATCCAGCGGCGGATCAAGGAAACCAAGGTGCTGTGGACCGTGTACATGGGTGTGCCCGTCCTCGTCAACGTTGTCCTCATGAATTTCCTGAGCGGGGGCTTCGTGCTGTCCGGCCAGGGCGGGTTCAGCAGGTACGCGACCATCGCCACCATGCTGAGGAGCGAAGACGACAAGACCCGCTTCCAGGGCATCGAAGAAGCCGCGGCCAACGAGACTCGAGAGCTCGGCATCTACCTGGCCGGGATCATCGAGGAGAAGGGCGAGCTCAGCGGGTACGCGGCCTGGGCCGCGGCCATGCGCAAGGACGAGGCGGCCGGAAAGGCGCTGCGCGCCCTGTACATCGGGGGGAACAAGGAACAGAAAATCATGGCCGTCCTGGGGCTTTCTGAGCTCAAGGACATTGAAGGCATGAAAGCGGCCTATGACGATCTTAAAAAGGGCAGGGGCCCGACGCTGAACATTGTCATCGGCATGGGAAAAGTACCCTTCATGGAAGCCGAGGATGCGCTGATTCGGATCGCGGAAAACGAAAAAGAGCCCGAACCGGTTCGCGCCGCCGCGTTCTGGGCGATATCTAAAATAGGCCAGGAAAGGTTCAAGCAGACCTGGGAAAGGGATTCGAACACCTTCGGGTATGACCCGCGCAAGTGGCAGGCGCCGGAGCGGAAGGGCTGGGAACCCATGGTCGCGGTCCTGGAAGGGGATTCCATGACGCTCAAATGCGGAGCTGTCCAGGCCCTGCGCTACACCGGGCCCCCGAACACGAGCAAGGACCTCATGAAGCTGTTCGAATCCACGGACAGGGTTCAGGCGTGCAACCAGCTGGCCATCAGGCCCTACAAGTACATGATAACCGAGATCGTGACGCCGGGCCTGCTGAGGGCCGACATCATCCGCGCTCTTGCCGGTATCGGCAACAGGGGCATCGTGTCCTGGCTCGAAAAAGTCGGCAAGGATCGCGACAATGCCGACGAGGTTATCCTGCTTGCCCGCGACCTGGCCCGCCAGATCCGCGAGCTTAAATAGGGTGGGGCCGGGCCTTGAATCTTGAATTTTATCCATTATTTCTGTGAAATTATTTCACAGCGAACTTTTCTTTTTTTACGCTATGAAATAATTTCATAGAAAAACCCGGAGAAATTCAAGATTCAAGGCCCGGCCCCTTCCTTTTTACCGGGCTTTCAATTATGATGAAGGCATGAACACAATCGAGATCATGTTCAGCAGGGAGTTGTACGAGGAGGACGCGGTGCGCGACGCGGCGCAGATGTTCGAGGATTTTGCCGGGATCTCAATCAGAAAAGACGGCAATAACCTGCGCATGAATATCGCATCGCGCGGGGGCGCGCCGCTCCAGGACATGATTATCGGTGAGATCATGAATTTCGTGCTTGCCCGGACAGTGGAGCTGAAGGCAACGTAAAGACTCAGTAAATTGCCGGACCCTTTCTCAAGAATTCCCTTTAGCATCGAAGGCGGCTTTCACGTCGAGCCCTCTTCGTTCGAGACCCCGGTGGCCGTGCTGGGCACGGCAGGCTGGGCGAGACCCATGCTGCTGAGGACGGCCAGGGCCTGCGGGCTTGCCTGCGACCGGGCGGGCCGGGTGAGCGCGGCGTACGTGATCGCGACAGGGGCGGGGGGGGTTGCCTGCCGGCGCTCGGGCGGCAGGCTCGTCTTTTCCCTTTCCGCGGCGACCCCGGTCGGCAGCCATTCCCCGCCGGAGCTGGAGAAGATCTTTTCCAGCGCCATCGCGAGCGCGCAGGAAGTTTCGAGGGAGGAGCTCGAGAGGGCCCCGGCCTCCTGTTTCGACGTGGAAGAAAAGCCTGCCCGGGACAGGGGCATCAAGGCTCTTGTCTTTGAAAACCTTTTCAGGGACCCCGATTCTCCCGCTGACATGGAAAATCTTTTCACCTGCGGCTCTTTCCAGCTTGCCTCGTCCCTGAGGGCCTGGGGTCACGATGTGCTTGCCCTGCCCGGCCGCCTCGATTCGGAGCAGGTGTTCACGCGGCCCGATCTTCTCGACGAGGCCTTTTCATGCGGCAGGCCGGACCTGGTCTGCATTACCCTGCTCGAGGCCTGCTTCGACAAGACCCGTGCCCTGATCAATCTCATCAAGTCGAAAAGCGATGCCCTGATCGCCGTGGGCGGACCCGCGGCGACATTCGCCCCGGAGCACGCGGCAGCCCATCTCGAGGGCGCGGATTTAATTGTCAGGGGAGACGGGGAGGAGGCCGTCTGCCTTGTCGCCGATCTGTGCGGCATGCTCAGGGAGGCCGGGGGCCTGACACGGTCGATACTGGACCGCGTCCTGTCGCTTGACGGGGTCCTGCTGCTCGGGCCGGGCTTTCTCGCGGCCGGGCACCCTGGCCGGGTCAACCGCGCTGCGAGCCTCGACGGCTGCGCCTTCGATGTCACGCTCCTGGAAAAGCGCCACGTGACCGGCGGCCTGTCCCTGGAGACGGCAAGGGGCTGCGTTCACCCCTGCGCGTTCTGCACCGCGCCGTCGAGGGGGCTTTTCAGGGGCAGGTCGGCAAAAGCCATGGAGCTTCGGCTGCGGGCCTACGGGGAAAGGATTGGCGAGCTCTGGAGCGGCGGGCCGCAGGCGTCCGCGCAAAGGATTCATTTCGCGGACGACGATTTTTCCTGTGACCCTGGGAGGGCGGCGGAAATCCTGGGCGCCGTGAGAAGAAGCGGCTTTCAGCTCTCGAGCTTCCAGGCTTCGGTCAGGGATTTTTTCACAAGGGACAGGGGAGAGTGGAAAGTGAATCGCGAATTCATTGAGGCCCTATCGCCGGACCTGTTCCAGGACGCGCCGCTGGCCGGGGAACTGGAAAGGAGGCCGCCTGCGGGGATGAGGGAGAAGCGCTTTAACAGCTTCGTGAAGCTCGGCGTGGAGTCTTTCTGCGACGAGGAGCTCAGGAGGATGGGAAAGGGGTACACGGTCGAGCGCGTGCGCGAGCTCATCGCCATGCTCGACGAGCGGGGGATCGTGCACGATGCCTATTTCATCTGCGCGAACCGGCAAACGCGCATCAATGACATCGTGACGTCACTGATCGAGATCGCCGGCCTGAAGATCCGCCATCCTCACACGTTTTTTATAAGGTTTCCCATCGTGCCCTATCTCGTCACCACCTTTGTAGCGCCGGGTTTCAGGAAATGGCTGAGCGAGAAGGAAAAGAAAAGGGGAGCGCCCGGGGGCCCCGACACGGGGGACCTGGAGATCGAAGGATGGCTGAAGGCGGAAGGATACCCGGAATACGACTACCCCCTGGTCAAGAGGGACATGCCCTCCGACCCCGAGGCGATTTATGCGGCCGACAACCTGAAAACGATCTTCGAGCCCGACGGGATGTACATAAAACCCCTCGAGAACCTCCACGCCGGGCTCAAGCAGAGGCTGGCCTCCATCGAGGCGTCGTCGGGCGGGCTTTCACCGAGGGCGTCGGACGCCAGGCTTGCCGTAAGAAGGCTTTCCAGCGCCGCCAGGCTCGTTGTCTACGACGGGATCAGGCAGTCGCGCGAAAGAAAGCTTCCGAAGCGCGTGGGAGCGAGGGTCCGCGCCGCGGCCCGCCTTTTCGGCAGCGCCGGGGGAATTGTCTCCGAGGTCCGCAGGCATATCGAAGTCGGCGACCCCAGGCTCGTCCTGATCCCCACGAGGGACTGCTCGCTGCGCTGCCGCTACTGCCCCATGACAAAGGAAGAGGGCAAGCTCATGTCGATCGAGACCGCTGTCAGGGCGCTGGAGCTTCTTCTCTCATCCACGCGGCCGTCCGTTATCCTGCAGTTTTTCGGGGGCGAGGCGCTGCTGCGGCGCGACTTCGTGCTCGAGGTCATGGCGCGCGCGCAGGCCATGGCCGCAAGGGCCGGGAAGAAGCTCGGGTTCATCATCTCGACCAACGGCGTGTCTCTCGACCGGGAGCTGATCGGTCTTTTCAGGGCCATGCCCGTGAAAGTGGAGGTGAGCATCGACGGCACGCGGGAGGTGCAGCTGGCAAACCGCGTGGGCAGGGACCCGGCCGTCAACTCCTATGATCTCATCAGAGCCGTCACGCCGGCCCTGCTCGAAAGCTCCATCCCCCACGACGCCATCATGGTCGTCACGCCGGGCACCGTGGGGCGGCTTTTGGAGAGCTTTGCGCACGTCGTGGACCTGGGCTACAGGAAAGTGCAGGTCAACCATGCGCTCGGCGTTCGCTGGACCGACGAGAAGAAGAAGCTTTTCGCCGGGCAGCTCTTCGGGATAGAAAAAAAATTCTTCGGGCGAAGCGCCAGGCCGAACGGGATCGAGTTCGTGGATCTCTGGTCGTTGCGCAGGCCCATGCTGCTCAACTGTGAGATAACCGTCGATTTCGACGGCGCGATTTATTTCGGCAACGGGTTTCTCGTGAGCTCGTCCACGCCGGGCGCCTTTGACGCAGGCCGGCTGGACGAGCTGGAAAGCTTCGACGCCTACAGCGTGAGGCGTCCCGACAACGACTACCTGCTCGAGCACACCTATCCCGAAGGCATCACGAAAAACAACCTGCAGGTCGGCCGCATCTTTGCCAGCTTCGTCCGCCACATCAGGGAGAAATTTCCCGACGAATTCGCGGCCATGAAGCCCACGCGCGCCCCGATGGCAAAAAAACCTCAGCCCCCGGGGCAGGGGAGGCTTTAGCCTCCCGGCTCCGGCAGCATGGGTAGGGGAGGCTTCAGCCTCCCGCCTCCGGCAGCATGGGTAGGGGAGGCTTCAGCCTCCCGACTCCCCACGAAGGGTAGGGGAGGCTTTAGCCTCCCGACTCCCCACGAAGGGTAGGGGAGGCTTTAGCCTCCCGACTCCCCACGAAGGGTA
>JBDRLK010000649.1:0-2026 GCA_043813155.1 Pseudomonadota bacterium
TATTTCTATGAAATTATTTCATAGCGCGAAGAATGAAAAGTTCGCTATGAAATAATTTCATAGAAAAACCCCGAAAAATTCAAGATTCAAGGCCCGGCCCCTTCGATACCCCGGAATAGTGAATGCACCCATCACAGACAAGTCAAGCCGGGCAACACAACCTTATGACCCTATGGAGAGTATCCCCATTCATATTATCGGCTGATCGCGCAACCGCATCCGCCGCTCGTCTCCCCGATGCCCTCTTCCCGCGCGTCTTCCTCCACATCCATCATGCCGTCAACCGTCGTATCATCTGCAGCCTCGGGCAGGGATTCGTCGGGAATCAGGTCGTCGCCGATAAAGTCGGGCGGAAAAATCTCCTCCATGCCCTCTTCCATAGGCCCGTCCACGGCTTCAACCGCCTCGACGACTTCCTCGAGCACGTCCGGGGGGCCGCCGCCCCACCTGTCCCTGGCAAAGGGGGATATGTTCTCGCTGTTGTCCGCGCTTCGCTGCAGGAACCTGCCCAGCCAGTAGGCGCCCCGGAAATCGCCGCCAGGGTTGAGCCTGTTGCCCCCTCCGCCGTTGAAGTCGTGCGGGTCCGATCTCCACTCGAAGTTGGACGGCGGCCGCAGCCTCTTGGGAAGCACGTCCTGCGCAACCTGGCCGCCGCCGTGGCCTGTTCCCGACGCTATGTGGATCGTGGTGGAGCCGTCGATGGCCGTGCACACGCCCGCGCCGATCTCCCCCTCGTCGCAGTTGATCACCTCGGGGTTGAAATAGGGGGGGTCCATGAACTCGCCCAGCGTCACCACGGCCTCGGCCACCGCTGTCTCGTCCGTGCCGCCCGAGCGCAGGCCCGCGAAGATAAGGTCGAACCAGCTCTGGCCCAGGCCGCCGGCCTGCCTGTCCACGCCCGGCCTGTACAGGCTGTTTTCCAGGATGGTTTGAAAACGGCCGCGGACGTCGGCCGCTCCCTCGTAGCGGATCAGCGAGTAGATGGCCGTAAAAGCCATGTTCACGTTGGAATAGTTCGTGGACGTGCCCAGGTACATGCGCGACACGCTTCCCGTTCCGGATTCGACCTTGTCGATCCACCCCCTGCTCGTGATGAGCTCATCGTAATAAAAGGCCGCGATGTCCTCGTCCCCCGTGATGTGGTGGCACACTTTCATCACGGAAAGGCCCAGCAGGGCGTTGAACCCGTTCTGCAGCGCCATGCCCTCGCCGACGATGATCGGCGTGGACTCGTCGATCACCCTGGGGTTGAGGCCGAACCAGGTCACGAGCCTGCCGTCCGCGTCCGTGATGACCATGTCCAGGTGAACCGTGCCGATGATGTCGACCTCGATCGGCACCGTCGTCATGAGCCTGTGGGCCAGGGCCCGGGCGTCGTCGACCAGGACCTGGCGCGCCTCGTCCGGTATCGTGGGATCGGCGGCCACGGCGTCCCAGAGCGCGCCGAGGGCCGTGGCATAGCCGTCCACCTGGTCCTTGCTCGTGTCGTCCAGGTACACCCAGTCCGGGGCCATGCCGCTCTGGTCGTCGCGCCACGTCTCGCGCTTGGGGTCGGGCTGGGGGTTTCCCTCGCCGTCGAAGAGCGGCAGCGTTGCCGGGCAGCACCCGGGGATCGGCGGAGCGCCCGGCTCCTCGGGCGCGATGCGCATGACGCCGCGGGCAACCGCGCCCGGCACGCCGGTCAGCGCCTGCTCCATGTGCCATGAATAAATGGCCCTGATGACATTGCGCCTCGCTTCTTCAACCTCTGCGGCCGGCGCCCCGCTATCGCGCAGCACAACGTACCTGAGCGCGTCGCCCACCTGGGCCATGCCCCCGAACATGCCCAGGTCGCCGTACTCGCCGTACGAATGAAAAACCTCGAAAGCATGCATGGACGCGTAGGTCTCGAAATCCTCGTCCTGGTCGAAAAAGCCCGCGATCAGGGCCCTGTGCTCCTCCCGTATGTGTCCGTCCAGGCTCAGGCCGAAAGGCTTGGCGTTGAGCTCGAAGAACTGCCTGTCGTACTGCGCGGCCAGCGCGCCGA
>JBDRLK010000650.1:0-3910 GCA_043813155.1 Pseudomonadota bacterium
TCCGCTCCCGCGTAGGAGCACCAGTTGCAGGCAAAGGTCAGGATAACAGGCTCCTTCCTGTCGGCAGCCCGGGCCGTGTTCGCCGCAAGCTGTCTGACCATGGCCATGATCTGTCTGTCGCCGAACACCTTCTGATCCATCACGCCGGCCGGGCACGCGGCGGCGCAGGAACCGCAGCCCTTGCACAGGGCCTCGTTCACGGCCGCGACCATCCTTCCATGCCTGTCCTCTGAAAGCGATAGTGCGGCGTATGGACATACCTCGGAGCACCATCCGCAGCCGCTGCACACCCTGTCGCGGACAGCGGCCGTGGCCGCGTCCATCGTAATGGTGCCGGCTCTCACCATGGAAGCCGCCTTGAGCGCCGCCGCATTGGCCTGGGAGATGGACTCGCCCGCGGTGGACGGAAACCTGGCCGCGCCGCAGATGAAAACACCGCTGCTGGAAAACTCCACCGGGCTGAGCTTCGGGTGCTTCTCCTTGAAAAAGCCCCCGTATTCGAGGGGAACCTTGAGCTCCCTGGCAAGATCCCTGCTGTCGTGATGCGGGACGAGAGGGACGTTCAGAACAACGCAGTCGGCGGCCACGGTCTCGGTCTCGCCCGTGAGCATGTTGACCGCGCGCACGTCGAGCCCGGCCTCCCGGGCCGCCTGGACGACCGGCGGCCGGTCATCGGCAATGCGGATGAACCTCACTCCCTGCTTCAGGGCTTCCCTGTACGAGCTCTCCCCCTTCTCTCCCCAGACCATCTGGTTTCTTCCCACGATCGTTATCGCCGCCCCGCCGCTTCTTCGCGCGAGCGTGAGAGCCTGCTTGATCCCGACGGAGCAGCAGATCCTTCCGCAATACGCGCTGCCGAGCCTGGGAAGGGCCGCGCAGTTGATGATGACGATCGAGCCCTTCCGCACCACGCCCTTCTTGAATTCCTCTTCGAGCTGCAGGCTCGTTATGACCCTCTCGTCCTCCTCCCAGCAGTAGAGGCCCCGGGGCTCGAAGGGCGAGGCGCCCGTGGCCACAACCACGACGCCGGCCTTTACACCCACCGCGGCCTCCCCGCCGCTGTCCTTTTTCAGTATTTGCGCGTCGTAATTTCCCACGTAGCCTTTTACGGATTGGATCCTGCCGGACGTGTGCACGGTAATGCGGGGCTCGCCGCGCACCTTTTCCTCCAGCGACCGGACCAGCTCCGCGCCGTCGACCATTTCCGGATGAAGAACGGAAAGAGAGCGCAGAAGCCCGCCCAGCGCCGGCTCCTTTTCCACGATGTGAACGGCGGCTCCCATGGATGAAAGCGCGAGGGCGGCCTTCATTCCGGCCACGCCCCCTCCGACGACCAGTGCCGAGGGCTCCACCGGGGTTACCACGTCGTGGAGCGGCTTGAGCACCGCTGCCTTGGCAGCTCCCATGGCGATGAGATCGAAGGCCTTGAGCGTGGCCCTTTCAATATCGTGCGGATGGATCCACGAGCACTGCTCCCTGATGTTGACGAATTCAAAAAGATATTTATTGAGGCCGGCCTTCTCGACCGTCTCCCTGAAGAGAGGCTCGTGCGTCCTGGGCGTGCACGATGCGACAACGACGCGCGTCAGGTCCTCGGATTTTACTTTCTCGATGATTGCGGTCAGGCCGTCATCCGAGCACGTGTAGATGTTTTCATCCACACAGGCAACCCACGGCAACGTTGCGCAAAGGTCCGCGAGGCGGGGGACGTCAACACTCTGGGCAATGTTTTTCCCGCACCTGCAGATGAATACGCCGATTCTCCTCTTGAACGTGAAATCCCCGGTCATCTGTTCCAACAATGTATAAAACTTCCGCCGTGTTTAAGCAATAGTATTTGACACTCTGCTCAGATGACAAACAGTCTCCGATCCGTGGGTGCGATCGGAAGGTGTTGCTTTATGGGCGGCTGAAGCCGCCCCTATCCCCCGTCGGGCAGGGGGGGCTTTGGCCTCCCATGAAAAAGAATTTGCCAAAATGATTTTTTCGATTATGATTGGTGTGAGCAGGAAGAGACGGAATGAGCAGAACCGGGAAAAACATGCTTGATGCGGTGAAGCGTCACCTGAGCAAATCGGGATGGGACTTCGAGAGGATTTCCGAAGAGCCGGCGGTCAAGGCCGTCTACAGGGGATGCAAAACCTGGGACATCATCGTCTACGCCGACGATGAAAAAAGCGCGCTCAGCTTCATCTGCCCGCAGCTTGCCGAGGCCGTCGAAGAGGATCCCGGGGTATTCAGGATGATCAACGCCATCAATGCGAACATCCTCGTGGGCAAGCTGATTTACCTCGAAGACCAGAAAACCATCAGCGCCGTGATTACCGTGCTGTGCGACCCGGAAAAGATCGAGGATGAAACCGTGCTCAGACCCCTGAGCACGCTCTGCATGATCCTCGAATACACGGCGCCCTACCTGGAAGAACACCACAGCGTCCATGAAGGCGATCGGGCAGCGGAACCCGCGGCCCAGCACGTCCCGGGTGATGATCTGAACTGATTTTTCCGACGCCAGCAGCGCCCCGGCTTCAATTTTTTTTTGAATCTATTGACTAATATCAAGTCTATTCTAGTATAGTGCCCTTACCTGACCTGCTCGTGGAGGGACCGTGACAAAGAATGAATTAATTCAGCGCTTTGCCGAGAAAGTCGACATCCCCAAGGTTCAATCGGAGATCATCGTCAACCGCTTTTTCGGCAGCATCTTCGACGCTCTCATTAAGGGTGAAAGCGTTGAAATAAGGGGGCTGGGAACGTTCCACATAAAAGGCTACAAGGAGAGAAAGGGCCGGAACCCCAAGACCGGCAAGGTCGTGGACGTCCCCCCGAAAAAGCTGCCCTGTTTCAGGGTCGGCAAGGAACTGAAGAACATGCTCAACAGCGAAAAGAACAAAGAGGAGGAGTAACAATGAAAAGAAAAATGGTATGGGCGCTGCCCATCGCAATCATCGTCCTGGCCTTCTGCTTCATCGCCAAGGTGAATGCCGAAGGAGGCGCGGTCACGGAAGACGATTATGCCTTCCCGAAAGAGCGCACCTACGGCAATGCAGCGTACACCCTCATCGGGACGGGCATGCGCTACAAGCTGCCCGGCGGCGGCCTGAAAATCTATGAGGCCGGCCTGTACATTGAAAAAGAGAAGGGCATGGAAGCCTGGAAGAAGTGGGTCGCAAAGTACGGGGAGAAGTTCGTGGGATCCGACGGGAAGCCCGACTGGGCCAAGCTCAAGGGGTCCCCCAAGGTCCACTATTTTCTCTACAACAATTCCTTCGGCCATGCCATTGTCATGTATTTCCGTTACAGCGTCAACGCCAACCAGGTCAGAGGGGCTTATGAGGACTCCCTGGCAAAATCGCTCGACCTCAAAGACCCTGACGTGAAGAAGGCCTACGATGAGTTTCTCGAGGGCGTGTCCCACCCGGTCAAGAAGACCGAGATCATGACCATCCGTACCTCGGGAAACACGGTCTCTGCCAAGGGCCCGGGCCACAACTTCAATGTCAAGAACGCCAAGCTCAGGCAGGCCGTCTGGAAGATCTGGCTCGGCCCCGACCCGATCCAGGTGCCCCTGAAGAAGGGGCTCACGAGGCTTCTCGAAGTGCTCGGGTGGCCCGAGGGATAAGCCGGCTGTCTAGTTTCCCATTCCGACGGATCATTAGCCCAGCCTGATCATTCGCACGTAAGATAAGTTCGTCTGTCCTACGCCCTGTAGTGCGGGGCTTTGGCCCCGCCGCAGCGGCCCATAAAGGGCCGCACAACATTCATATTAACATTATAGCGCGCCTCGGGCGGACCAAGGGCCCGCAGCTGCATTCCTTAGGGCTCGCGAAATAATAACTTCCCATTTTGAGGCGTATTTCTAACATTATGTTTACCAAGCTTCTTCTGGGCGCCGAGGCGCCCGGCTGGC
>JBDRLK010000651.1:0-8903 GCA_043813155.1 Pseudomonadota bacterium
AGGCTTTAGCCTGCGCAATTCATTGGAAATGCATCATGATAATTGAAAACAAACATCGGCTTTCATTGAATCTCTACAAAGGTAGAAAAAGAATTACCTTCACGCTCTGTGTAAAGGAAAGAAGATCAATATTTACCAATCACGCAATAATTGAAAAATTCCTTTCGATATTAAAGGAAGCAAAAGAGAAATTCTTCTGTAAAAACTGGGCATATATCTTTATGCCCGATCATGTTCACATTCTGAATGAAGGGATATCTGAATCTTCTGACCTATGGAAAATGATGGTTCTATTCAAACAAAAAACTGGTTTTTGGCTATCTCAAACAATGAAGGGCATCAAGTGGCAAAAGGATTTTTTCGATCACATCCACAGAAAGGAAGAAGATCTGAAGAAACACATCATCTACATTCTTGACAATCCGGTCAGAAAGAAGATGGTCACGCATTGGAAAGAATACCCGTTTTTGGGATCGCTCGATGCTGATTTGAAGGCTCTGTTGTCTACGGTATGAAGACATAATGGAAGGACTCCGGCGCAGGCTGAAGCCTGCGGCTACCAGATCGGCATGGGGTCGCTCACGGAAAACTGCAGGCAGTCGCCGTTGTTGTAGAGGGCCTCGATCTCGCCGGCAGGAAGGTCCCGGTTGAATATCCGGGCACCGGTTATCGATCCTTCAAAAAACGTGCTCTCACCGTCATCGCTTCCAAGAAAGACGGATAGGGAGTCCACGTGCGGCTTGTAAAAATCACCCGTGGCAGTGTACCCGGTCGCTTCGGCTCCATCGATGTAAATACGGATATCCGACCAATTCGTCGAGCCGTCAAGGTAAGTTCCGCAAGCATGATGCCAGCCGCCGTCAAGCGTTTCTCCGGAGCACCTGTAGCCCGCGCCGCTGCCGAAACATACATTTGAAAATGCGAAAAGGCCGTATCCTCTCACTCCGTGGCCGCTCCCTTCAGCAGGACCCTTGAGCATGACAATACCGTCATCGTCCGTGGTTTTAACCCACGCGCAATACGCAAAGCCTGCAGCAGGCAGGGAAACTGCATTCATCTTCACGTAATCGTCCACGCCGTTGAACGCGAGGCTATAGTCGAAGCAGTCGTTGGGCGTGTCCGTGCTCCACGTCGCGCCGTAGATGGTTGCGTTATCCCTTGAATCGCCGACCCTGTCGAAGTCGTGCAGGATCGCGCCGCCGCCCTCGTTGAACCAGTAGTCGGCAGCGAGCCCGAAGTCGTCATGAGCGTAGAAGTCGCCCGTTGTCCGCGCCGTGGTTTCGAGCCCGGAAATATCCGTGGTCCACACACGCATGTAGTCCGGGGCCAGGTCGGTGCGGATCTCCTCGGCCGTTCTCGGCCTCGTCCACAGCCTGACCTCGTCAATCCTTCCGTCGAATGCCCAGGTCGGGTTGGTGTCGCACTGGGGAGAGCCGCCGAACCTGAATGTCCCGTCTGCAAATGTGTTCCATGCATGGACGTAGGAATCCACGAGCACTCCGTCAACATAAAGAGATTTTGTCGTGCCTTCCGACACGCCGCAGATATAGTGCATGGCTCCGTCTCTCAGCTCCGAAAGACTCACCTTGGGGTCATTGTCAGGGTCAGCCCCGTAGAGCTGCAGCTGCGAATTGTCCTTGATCCGGAGCAGCCACCCTCCGCTGCCGCCATCGTGCTCTCCCGCGATGTGGGCATGGTCCGGCGCATCCCAGTCTTCCCTCGACACGAACATGCAGACCGTGAAGCCATTGATGTATTCCATTGTGCTGATATGCGTGTCCACCATGTCGCCGTTGCCGTCAAACGCGCAGGCGCCCTGCAGGTCCGGCAGGCTGTCCGCGTCCGCGGACGCGCCGCCCATGCGCGTGCCGTCCGGGTCGCCGGCCTCGTTGGCGAAGTCCCCGTTGCAGCGGAAGTAAAGAACCGCGTCCCCGATGTCCTGCTCCCACTGGTTCCAGTGGGTTGTCTCGATGGCCTCTTCGCTCAGCTCGGCATCGCCGTCGAAAAAGTCGAGATAATACGGGTAGGCCACGTCGAACTTCCAGCAGTCCTGGGCGTGCATGTGGCCGATCTCGTAGTCGTCGAGAGCGTAGCCGAAAATCACGACCTCGTCGATTTTTCCCGTCCAGAAACCACCATGGTCCGCCCCGCCGTTGACATTCACGCCGATCCCTATTTCCCCAGCATTGTCGATGGTGTCTTCAAACCCGGCAGAGCCGATCAGCTGCCCGTCCACATAGAGCCTTGACGTGCTCCCGTCAAACCTTCCGACCACGTGGTACCACCTGCCGAAATCAATGAACACGTTGTCGACATCCACGATGCCGCCTTCACCCGTTTCCCCCAGGATCCTCCAGTACGCGTGATCCGTGTCCACGCAGCTCATTATTCCACTCCCCCCGGCCGGGCTGTCCCAGCTGAAAATCGTCTTCTCGCTGCGGCATTCGCTCCCGGGCATGACCCACGCGCCGACCGTCAATCCCGTCCACCCGTCAAGCGCATCGCCGTCGGTAAGAAGGATCTCATCGTCGCCGCTGAAATAATAGCTCGATCTGAAATCCGACTGCGGGACCGACGGGTAGCCTTCCGAGATCCCGAAAGCCGTTCCATGGTTTGTCCCGCAGGAGTCGTTGGCATTGGTATCCAGGTGCCAGCAGCCCGCGGCATGTTCGGCTATCAAATCGCTTTCCTGCTGGAACTGCCACAGGGGCACGAGGAGCGCGTACTCGCGCCCCGAGGTGAAGCCGCCTTCCGCCTCTATGTCCCAGGTATAGTTTTCCGGCGGCGGTTCCTCTTCCTCTTCCGCGTCCGCCGCGTCTTGCGCGTCCTCGATTGCATCCGGCACATCGGCGTCGGGAAGCGGGTCTTCGCCCGTAGGGTCCTGCTGCGCGTCCGTGTCAGCGCCGGTTCCATCGTCCGTGTCCGAGTCAGAGGGGCCTATGTTGTTCGGGTAGTCGTAGATGAAGTTGCAGGCGCAGGCCAGGGAAATCAGGGCCGCGAAAATAATGTTCGAGATTGCCACGGCTTTGATTGGATTGCCGCCTCCTGAGAACACATTTTTAAATGTCAATAATTTCAACATGATACGAAGCTGGTCCGACCACACAATAAAATGTGTTCTTTCGCAGGTATCGCCGCTTCGGCGGGGCTGAAGCCCCGCACTACAAGCGGCGAGAGGGACTCGCAATGACATTTTTATAAGCATGGTTGCACCATTTAAAACTCCAGGGTCAGAGAAAGGTTGGTTCCTCCGCAGGCGATTTTCGGCTTCAGCGCGGTCTTTTCGCTCTTTTTCTCCTTTTTGCCGAAATCCGTTTTCACTGCGAGGATAATCATGGTGAGAGCCGAGGCCGCGGTCACGATGAGCAGGCCGTCGGCCGCATCGTTGAGCACGTCGCCCTCGTCGCGAAGCTCGATACGCTCCCGCCATTCATTCTCCACCGTTTTGTCGAACTCATTGTGCTTGCGCATGGCCATGATGCCCACAACCACGGTGCCCACGACCAGCGCGCCGGTCAGCCCGGTCATGGCGTAAAACGCGGCAGGCTTGATCTTTTTCTTTTTTCCCTTGGATGGCTCGTCGACTTTTTCAAGGACGACGTCAGGCACCTCCGGCTTCTTTTCCTCCTTGACTTCTATCTTTTCCTCTTTTTCCACTTCCACTATTTCCGCCGCCGATTTTTCCAGCACGGGCTTGATAATCACGGTCTCTTCGCCCGGAAGCTCGATTTCCTTCGAATAATCCTCGTAGCCGGTCTTCCTGATCTCGACCGTGTAATTCCCCACGGGGAGCCGCAGCGGTTCCGAAAGAGGGGTCTTGCCCTGCAGCTTGCCGTTGACGTAGACCGACGCGCCCTCCACGTCGGTCTTCACGTCGATCGAGCCGATCACGCCGCCGAGCTGGGCCAGCAGGTCTTCGACCACCTCCCTTTTGTCCGCCGGCACTTCCTCGTCCCCCTCCTGCAGGTATTCCCTGAGTATCTTTTCCGCTTCCACGAACTTGTGAAGCGCCTGCAGGGAGACCCCGATGAAGTACAGGACTTTCCAGTTGGGCTTTGCCTTGTAGCTCGCCTTGAACTCGATCAGCGCGGCCGCGTAGTTGTTTTCCTTGTAAAGAACAGCGGCCTGCTTGAAATGCTTCTTTGCCTTTTCCTCGTCCACCTGGCCGCGGGCCTGGACGGCAAAGAGAAGCAGCGAGAACGCGGCCGGCAGGTAAACGAGGACAATGCCTTTTTTCATGGACCGTCTCCATTCATGGCTTTTCTTCTCCGATCATTGCGTCGACACCCCGTCTCGCCATCACCAATCCCGCCCGTCCCTCCCCCCGGGCGCAGGGTTTTATCCGCAAGGCGTGATTACTCGTCCCCTGCGCAGGCCTCATCGGACATGTAGAACTGGTACTTCAGGTTATAGGGGCTGCAGCTGAAAACACCTTCGTTCGAGCCCTTGATTTCCACGTAAAACTCCAGCCCGCTTTCCGTTCCACAGGTCCCGTGCCAGCAGATCGTCATGGCGTAGGCCCCGACTTCTTCGACCCAGTGGGCGGAGGTGGTGCACCACTCGTTTTCAAACTCGGTGCAGGCAGTCCCCTCGCCCTCGTTGTAGAGGCACATCTTGTAATCGCCGGGTGTGGCGCCCTCGGGCGGCGTGAACCAGATGGTGTAGTAGAAGCAGCACTGGTCGGTGAGAGGAACGCAGGCGTGCCAGCCTTCGTCCGTGTTGATCCTGTACCAGTCGCTGTCATCCGACCCGTCGGCCATGTAGAGCGTGGCGTCGGCAAGCTCGAGCGGCGGGTCTTCCCCGAACGTGCTCTCCGGCGCGGTCTCCAGGTCGCGCGGCATCTCGCAGGTGTTGTTGTCTTCGTAGGAATCCGCAGGCAGGCCGTCATCCAGGTCCCCGTCGCAGTCATTGTCCTTTCCATCGCACTCTTCCTCCACGGGCTTGGTGCCGCCCGTGCACTCTCCCCAGGTGCCCCCGCCAAGACAGGTCTGGCTTCCCAGCTCGCATTCGCCTTCCTCGCCCCAGTCTCCGCAGTCCTGCGTCTCGTCAGCCGTGCACGCGCAGCCCTCGTCCGGCGTGTCGTCGCAGTTGTCATCCTTGCCGTTGCACTCTTCCGCGGCCCCGGGGTGGACGTCGCCGTCAGCGTCATTGCAGTCATCGCTGTTGGCCACGTAGCCGGGAGGTGCGGCGCAGGCATCCTGGTAATTTGCCGGGTCGCCGTACGTGTCCGTGTCCGAGTCGCGGTAAAAGCGGGTTGTCACGCCCTCGTCGATCGCGCCGTCGCAGTCGTTGTCCTCGCCGTCGCACACCTCGGCAGTTTCCTCGGGCGCGCTGCAGTCCCCCCACGCGCCGCCGACGCACTCTCTCGTTCCCGACCCGCAGGGGTTTGAGCAGTCCTCGGTCAGGCCGTTGTCAACCACGGTGTCGCAGTCATTATCCTCGCCGTCGCATTTCTCCTCCGTGCAGTCGCTTTCCTCGCACGTGCCGCTCACGCACATCGAGCCCGTTGCGCACACATTGCCGCACCCGCCGCAGTTATCATCGTCCGTATTCGTGTTCACGCACTGCGTGCCGCAGCGCTCCTGGCCTGTGGGGCACTCGTCGCCGTCCCCTTCCGTGGCACAGGCCCCGAATACGAAAAGCATGCTCAGGCAGGAAAAAATCAATCTTTTCATGGCAACTCCTCCTTAAAATTTATTATATATTTTAATTCAAAATCGTAATTAATTAAACCGAAAATATTAAAATGCATTGTTTTTCATCAATCATTCTCCTTCTCCTCCCCAAGCCGCCCTCCCAGACAGAGCGGAACGGTTTGAGGGGTTGACAAATCAGACAGAGGTGTTACGTTTGCATTGTGACGCAAACATGCAAAAACAACTGCTGCTCGGATCTTCGAGATGCTCTCAGGCCGAACCTCTTCAAGGCCCTGTGCGATCCCACGCGGGTATCGATCCTTGCACGCATTGCCGAGACCTGCGGCGAGATGTCCGTGAGCCGGGTGGCCGAAGGCTATACCATTGATATCTCCGTGGTGTCGCGCCACCTTGCCACGCTGCGCGATGCCGGGATTTTGAAATCACTGAAAAGAGGCAAGGAGGTTTTCTACTCGGTCCGGGTGGAATCCCTTGTGCGAAGCCTGAGACAGGCTGCCGACGCAATCGAGATATGCTGCCTGAACCGGAAAGAAAAGGAGAAAAACAATGAGTAAGCATGATGACGTTCGTAATCAGGTTTCACGCTCTTACGCAAATGCGGTATCAAGACCCGCCCAGCAGGCCTGCTGCTGCGGCGGCGAGGCGGCAACCAGGGGCGCGGTTGCGAAGCTCGCCGGCTACACGAGCGAGGAGCTCAATTCCATGCCCGCCGACGCGGCGGTCAACAGCTTCGGCTGCGGCAACCCCGTGGCATTCAGCGAGATCGGTGAAGGCGAGGTGGTCCTGGATCTCGGCTCGGGCGCAGGCATCGACCTTCTGCTCGCGGCTAAAAAAGCAGGACCCAAAGGCCGGGTCATCGGCATCGACATGACCGACGAAATGATAGCCAGGGCCGAGGAAAACATTCGCGAGGCGGGCCTCGACAACGTGGAGGTGCGCAAGGGCATCATCGAAAAGCTTCCCGTGGACGACGCCTCGGTCGACTGGGTGATCTCCAACTGCGTGATCAACCTGTCACCCGAGAAGCCAAAAGTGTTTGCCGAGATCGCCCGCGTCCTCAAGCCCGGAGGCAGAATGCTCGTCTCGGACATCGTGGCCAGGGATCTGCCCGAATGGATCCGAAAGAGCGCGCAGATGTATAGCTCATGCGTGGCCGGCGCGATCAGCGAGGAAGATTATCTCGAAGGACTGCGCTCGGCCGGGCTCGAGGAAACCGAGGTACGCGACCGGCTGGTCTATGATTCGTCCCAGCTCCAGGCGTTCGTGGATTCCGATCCGGAATTCGCCGAGTCCATGAGCTGCTGCGGCACGAAACCGGACAAGGATATGGTGCAGCGCATTCTCAAAGAAGTCACGGGCAATATCTGGAGCGCCAGGATATTCGCGCGCAAACCTCAGTGAGGAAGATTCGGTGACAAACCTGATACTTCTCTATGCAGGAGCCGCTCTCACGGCAATGTGGGGAATCGGTCATCTCTTTCCTGCGAAAGCCGTAGTCAAAGGCTTCGGAGACATCAGCGTCGACAACAGGCGGATCATCACCATGGAGTGGATTGTCGAGGCCGTGGCGCTGATCTTCATCGGCCTGCTTGTCGCCGCCGTGACCTTCATCGATCCTTCGAGCATCGTGTCCAAGGCTGTGGTCATGCTCTCCGTCCTTTGCCTGATTGCTCTGGCCGTGGTCTCGTTGTTCACCGGCTTCAGGGTGAATTTTCTTCCCTACAAGCTGTGCCCGATCATTTTTACGCTGTCCGCCATACTGATTTTTTCAGGAATCATGCTATAAGGACTGAAGCATGAGAGTGCTTTTCATCTCGGCCAACACGGAGACCGTCAACATGCGCACTTTGCCCTGGGGGCTGTGGTGCGTGGCAGCAGCAGCCCGAAAAGCCGGTCACGACGTGTCCGTTCTGGACCTCATGACGCAGAAAAATCCCGGCGCTGCTGCTGCTAAAGCCGTTAAAAAAGCGGACCCCCAGGTCATCGGCATTTCGGTCAGGAACATCGACGACCAGAACATGAGGTCCCCCGCTTTTCTTCTGGAAAAGGTGAAGCAGGTCGTGGCCGGCTGCAGGAAGGCTTCAGACGCCACTTTGGTGCTTGGCGGGGCGGGCTACAGCATCTTCCCGGAGAGCGCCCTGGAATTTCTGGGCGCTGACATGGGCATCCAGGGCGAAGGAGAGCAGGCCTTTACCGTGCTCCTGGACAGGTTGAGCAGCGGCGCCGATCTGTCGGATGTGCCCGGCCTGCACCTGCCCGGCCGCGGGCTCCAGGGAAAGCGGAATTTCGCGCCGGACCTCGACGCCTTTCCCTGTCCCGATGAAGACATCCTGGCTTCCTGCAGGCCGGACGAGAATCTCTGGCTCCCCGTCCAGTCGCGGCGCGGATGCTTCATGAACTGCAGTTACTGCTCAACCGCACTCATCGAGGGGAGGGAGCTGCGGCAGCGCTCGGCGCGGCTCGTTGTCGAGTGTCTGGAAAAATGCTCGCGGCTTGGTTTCAGCCGCGTTTTTTTCGTGGACAACAACTTCAATATTCCAAAGCCCTATGCCATCGAGATGTGCAGGGAACTGGCCGGCGCCAAGCTCGGCATGACCTGGCGCTGCATCCTGAATCCGCACAACGCGGATGACGATCTTGTCAAAGCCATGGCCGGGGCGGGATGCGGGGAGGTCAGCCTGGGATTCGAGAGCGGCTCGGCGGACATCCTTCGACAGATGCGAAAGAAGTTCTCGCTGGAGGACATCCGCCGCACGGCCGGGCTCCTGGCCGGCCACGGCATTCGTCGCATGGGCTTTCTTCTGCTCGGGGGTCCGGGCGAGACCAGGCTGTCCATCGAAGAGAGCCTGGCTTTCGCCGACTCGCTCAAGCTCGACGCGGTGAGAGTGACGATCGGCATAAGAATTTACCCGCACACCCGGCTGGCGGCGACCGCCAAATCCGAAGGCGTCATCACGCCCCGTGATGATCTTCTCTATCCCCGCTTCTACCTGGCGCCGGGACTGGATGACTGGATACAGGAAAACCTGCCGCACTGGAAGGCGGCCCGGCCTCACTGGATTTTTTAAAAACAGGACTGAATAATAAATCCGCTCGCGAGTTGTAAATGATACCAGGAAGGACATCATCATGATAGCGAAGAGAGTGCAAATAGAAGGGCTCCGAGCCGACATTGAGCCGGAGCTCTTCGAGGTAATCGAAAAAAAGCTTCAAAAGATTCAGGCACATTTCTGCAGGCCCATCGAC